>JBMOGG010000024.1:0-26381 GCA_049318505.1 Sphingomonas sp.
GCGTTTTTGACCGACGCGTTGGGCCAGATGTGAACCTTGCTAACGATACATCGGCTATGTTCGGCGGGCCGTTCTGCCCAAATTGCATGCGACTCGCGCATTTCTGCGGCTTAACGCGATATTAACCTTTTCCCTTCATTCGGTATTCGGTTAATGAAGTCGGACGGTCCGAGGAAACGAGCCGTTCGGGATACAGGCGAGAAAAAGGGGCGTCGCATGCGCGTTTTGCTGATCGAGGACGAGCCGACCACGGCCAAGGCCATCGAACTGATGCTCTCTTCGGAGGGTTTCAACGTCTATACGACGGACCTGGGCGAAGAGGGCTTGGACCTCGGCAAGCTCTATGATTACGACATCATCTGTCTCGATCTCAACCTGCCCGATATGCATGGCTATGACGTGCTCAAAAAGCTGCGCGTCGCCAAGGTGCAGACGCCGGTGCTGATCCTGTCGGGCATCAGCGAAATGGATTCCAAGGTGCGATCGTTCGGTTTCGGTGCCGATGATTATGTCACCAAGCCCTTTCACCGCGACGAACTCGTCGCCCGCATCCATGCCGTCGTGCGCCGCTCAAAGGGCCACAGCCAGTCAGTCATCCGGACCGGCAAACTTGCCGTCAACCTCGATGCCAAAACCGTCGAAGTCGACGGCAGCCGCGTCCACCTGACCGGCAAGGAATATGCGATGCTCGAGCTGCTGAGCCTGCGCAAGGGCACGACGCTCACCAAGGAAATGTTCCTCAACCACCTTTATGGCGGGATGGACGAGCCCGAACTCAAGATCATCGACGTGTTTATCTGCAAGTTGCGCAAGAAGTTGAGCCTGGCCTGCGGCGGCGACAACTACATCGAAACCGTCTGGGGCCGTGGCTACGTGCTGCGTGACGCCGAAGACGTCATTCTTGACGCCGTCGCCTGAGTTGCTCAGGCGGCGAACGGGTCCGCCCGCGCTGTCGCTTAATGCGCCATCGCCATTGTCGTCAGCTGCGCATTCACGCGGATGCAGCTGGGCAAAACACTGGCATCGGTGACCAGCACGTTCGTTGTGCCATGCACACGGCAATCGACATCGACGACGCCGTTTTCCGGGTCGACATTCATCGCATTGCCACCATGCGGGTGCGAGCTTGACAACACGACGTCATCTGCCTCGCGGATCACGTCCTCCAGCACCGCTTCGATATCGTCATCCGGCAGGATCGTGACGCCGCGCAGCACCGGCGGATAAACCTCGATCGCCCCCGCCGCAAAATGCACGCGCACCAGCGCCGCCAGCGCGCGGCGAATGAGCGGCAGATTGATGTCAGCCTGGAGTTTGAAGCTCAGCCGTCCGCCGACGAGCCGTCCGCGGCGGTCAGCCGGGAACAGGATGCCCGCCGACGCGATCCGCGAATAGTTCTGCATCCGTCGCGCGTGCTCGCCGAACCAGCCGGACAAGAGGCTCGCCATGCTCATCGGCGGCTGGAAGTGCGATTCGATCAGAAAGTCGCCGCGGTCGACATAGGTCGCCATTTGGTCCTCGTCCCAGGCGCGCACCGGCCGGTCCTCGGGCATGAGCGCGGCGACCGGCGAAGCGATATTGAGCGAAATGCCCTCCCCCGTTCCTTCGATCCCACTTGCCGCGAGGATGCAGCTCGATGCCATCGTTCCGGCTGCAATGACCACGCCTTTGCGCGCCCGGATGAAGCGCGATCGTCCATCGGCCAGCACGACCTGCACGCCATCAGCGACCTGCTTATCGCCCTGTGGATCGTCACGCCAGACAATCTCCGAGACACCAACCTCAGCAGCAATGCGCGCGCCCTTGCGGTGCGCGTCGATCAGGTACGACTGCGCCATGCCGTGCTTGCGGCCATAGGGGCAGCCAGTGTTGCAATAGCCGCAATAGGCGCATTGCGCGCCTGCCGATTTCGGCCGATAGTTCTTGGTGAACCACGCCGTCGGGGCGGCGATATCGTCAGGGTCACCCGTCGCCGCCGCATAGGCTTTCCAACCCTCGATCAGGTGCGTGCCGTTGTTGCGCCCGCTGATGGGGTTGATCGGCTCGACCTGCAGCCGCGCCTCGACTGCGGCATAGGACGCATCGAAAAGCGCCTTGTCGACAGGGGCGCCGATCTGGTGCCATTTGGCAAAGACGTTCGGCGCCTTGGGGTGCGACAAGTGCGGCTCGTCCATCCGCAGGACGATGCCGTTGTTGATGACCGTGCCCCCACCCAGGCAACGCGCCTGGAACACGATGAAATCATTGTCGATGCTCGACTGGATGCCTCCGTCGACGAACAGCCGCGCGGTCATCCGTCGCTCCTCATGGCTGATTCGCGTCGAGGAATAATGCGGTACGGCCTCGAGAATCAGCACATCGTGCCCGTACTCCACCAGCGAATCGGCGGCCACGGCACCGGACCCTACGACAATGATATCTACCTCGGTCGGCAGGGCGTCAGGGCCGAGGATAGCGTCATGCGTGAGGTCGCGACCCGGCACCAATGTGATCGGCACTTCGCCCGGCGCGCTGCGGTCGCGAAACTTGGGCAGGGTAAAGCCGATCTGTGCGTGGACGGGATTGGCGATGTTGTCGTCCTGCGACACGCCGATCCCGTGTCCGTAATAACCGGCGTAGACGATGCTGCGGATGCGGGCGAGATCCTGCAGGAAGTCGATTCACGACTCCTGCAACCGGCTTTCGATGATAGCTGCGCGCCCGGCCGGGCTCTGAAGCAGGAACAACGGCCCCCCGAGGATGATCGACAGCGCGTCGATCAACAGCGCGATCTGGCCGGGCTTGCCTCCCGCTATCAGCCCGAACTGATGTTGCAGATTGTCGACGACCTGATGCGGCGGAATTACCATGTCCACGTCGTGAAACAGGGCTTCGGTAATCGCCGTCAGAAACTCGGCCTGAAGGGCATTGAACGGCTGCAGCATGACTTACTCCGCAAAAAATGCATGCGACCCTTTTCCTTGTCTCTAGCCCGAACTTGTCATTTGCCGAACAAAAAATCAGTCGACCGCCCCGTCGATCGGTTTAAAATCGCCGCCAGTCGATTGCAGCGCCGAACGAGCTGTCAAACCGACGATCAGATCCACCTTTGCGGCAAAACGGATATGGTCGCCCGGTACACTGGGCGGGATGATGGACAGGTGAACGCGGATCGCCGTGAGCATGTCCCCCCCAAAGAAATCTGTCTTTGCGCGCTCTTGTGCAGCGCCGCAAAGCCGCGCAGTCTGGCTGGCAATGAAACAAAAGCCGTTCGACGAACTCTGGGGAACAAGCAGCGGCCAATTGCCGCGTCCCGAGTTTGCGGGTCTCGCAAACTGGCTTACCGAAACACCTCGCGCCGAACTCGACCGGCGGCAGAAATCGGCCGAGGCAACGTTCCGGCAACTGGGCATCACCTTTGCGGTCTATGGCGACGACGACGCGGCCGAGCGCATCATCCCCTTCGACATCGTGCCGCGCATGTTCACCAAGTCGGAATGGGACAAGCTGAGCGCGGGAATCGTCCAGCGGGTCGAGGCGATCAATGCCTTTCTCGACGACGTCTATGGCGCGCGCCGCATTCTTGACGAGCATATCATGCCGCCCGAACTGATCCTCGCCAACCCTCAGTTCCGGGGTGAGATCGTCGGGAGCCGGCCGCCACATGGCATCTGGTCGCATATCTGCGGCATCGACCTCGTGCGAACCGGCCCCGGCGACTTTTGGGTGTTGGAAGATAACGCCCGCACGCCGTCCGGCGTCAGCTACATGCTCGAGAACCGCGAGGCGATGATCCGCCTGTGCCCCGAACTTTTCCGGCGGTACAACGTCCAGCACGTCGATAGCTATGGCGATAGCCTGCTCCAGACATTGCGCTCGGTCGCCCCCGCAAGCGCGGGCAGCGATCCGGTGTGCGTCATATTAACGCCGGGCCGGTTCAACTCGGCCTATTACGAGCACAGCTTCTTGGCCGACTCACTAGGCATCGAACTGGTCGAAGCCGCCGATCTCGAAGTCGACGACGACATCGTCTGGATGCGGACGATCACGGGCCGGGTGCGTGTCGACGTCATCTATCGCCGCATCGACGACGATTATATCGACCCGCTCGTTTTCCGCCCCGATTCGATGCTCGGCGTCCCCGGGCTGATCGCATCCTATCGCGCGGGCAAGGTTGCACTGGTCAATGCGCCGGGCACGGGAATTGCCGATGACAAGGCGATCTACAGCTACATGCCCGAAATCGTGAAGTTTTACGCCGGCGGCGAACCGATGCTGCCGATCGTCGAGACCTGGCGCTGCCGCGAACCGCAGGCATTGAAATATGTCCTCGACAATTTGCCTGAGCTGGTCGTGAAACTGGTCGATGGATCGGGCGGCTATGGCATGCTGGTCGGCCCGACGGCGTCGAAAAAGGAGATCGAGGATTTCCGCGCCGCGCTGATCGCCGAGCCGCACCGCTACATTGCGCAGCCCACACTGGCCCTCTCGACGGTACCGACATTGGTGGAGAGTGGCGTTGCGCCGCGCCATGTCGATTTCCGTCCTTTTGTCCTCAGCGGCGCCCAGGGTGTCAAAGTTATCCCCGGCGGCCTGACCCGCGTTGCGCTTCGTGAAGGATCGCTGGTCGTGAATTCGAGCCAGGGTGGGGGCACGAAGGACTCGTTCGTTCTGATGGATGATGGCGAGATCGGGGGCGACGCCTGATGCTCAGCCGTACCGCTGCCTCGCTCTACTGGATGGGCCGCTATGTTGAGCGGGCGGAGTTCACGGCACGGCTGGTCGAGGCTACCGTCCGCCTCGACGCGCTGTCATCGCGCCCGGCAGGCGAAGCCGCCTGGGCGTCTGCGCTGGCGGTTATTGACGCAGAAGCCGCCTTTAAGGCGACCGGCGACAAACTGACGCCGCACAGCGTCGCGAGGTTTCTGACCTTATCCACCGTGCATCCCGGGTCGGTCGTCTGCTGCCTCGACCGCGCACGCGGCAATGCAAAGGCTGTGCGCACTGCGCTCAGCCGCGATGCCTGGGCGACGATCAACCGCGCCTGGCTACTCTTCAACGGGCGCACAAGCCCCGGCGATACGCAGGCGACGCTCGCCTTGATGGAGCAGGCGCAGAACGAGACGCGCGGCTTCGAAGGGGCAATCGGGCGGATGCTACGCAATCCGGCGTCGTGGTTCATACGGCTGGGCGCGACGATCGAACGTGCCGACAACACCGCCCGGCTGATCGACGTGAAATACCATATCCTGCTTCCCGAAGGAGAACGCATCGGTGGCGCTGTCGATCGCGATCAGTGGACGACGATCCTCCAGACGCTGGCGGCTGTGAACGCCTATCGCTGGCTGTACCGTGAGGGATTGGAGGCAAGATCGGTCTGCGAGTTGCTGATCCTGCGCCGCGAACTCCCCCGCTCGCTGGCCGCCAGCGCCGAGGAAGTCGTGGTGCACCTAAACGCGTTGGGCAAACAAACCGGTTTTCAAGGCGAAGCCGATCGCCTCGCACGGCTGCGCCATTCGCGCCTCGGCGAAACCAAGATCGGGGCAATCCTGAAGGGGGGGCTGCACCAGTACGTGGAAAATTTCATCGAGGAGAACGCCGCACTCGACCAGGCAATCTCCAAGCAATTCAAGTTCATCTGACATGCGCCTGAGCATCGACCACCATACCCGCTACCGCTTCAGCATTCCACAGGCGCGCGTCGTGCAGTTGTTGCGTGTGACGCCGAGCGATTACGCCGCGCAGACAGTGATCGACTGGCGCATCGACGTCGATTGCGACGCGCGGCTGCGCACTGGGCTCGACGGCTATGGCAACCCGACGACGATGCTTTACATCGACGGCCCGATCGACGCGCTTGAGCTTACCGTCCGCGGCGAAGTGCTTACCGAGGATCAGGCCGGGGTCGTGAAGGGGGCGCATGAGCCGCTGCCACCGCTTTATTTCACGCGTGCAACTCCCTCCACCCATATCTGCGATTCGACGCGTGATTTCGCGCGGATGACGCGTGGCAGCGACTGGCTCGAACGCATCCATGCGCTCAATACTGCAGTGGGCGGTGCGATCAGGATCGAGCCAGGGCGGGGCCCCGTTGGGCGGACGCCAGGCGAAATCCTTGAAAGCGGGCATGGCACCACGCGTGACGCGGCTCATCTGCTCGTTGCCGTCGCGCGCGCCAGTGGTTGCCCCTCACGGATCGTGTCGGGCCATAGCCTGCACGGCCCCAATCGTGGCCTCCGCCGCTCCGCGCACTATTGGGCCGAAATCTTCATCGACCGGCTGGGCTGGGTCGGGCTTGATCCGAGTTCGGGTTTTTCGTCCGACGAAAGCTACGTTCGAGTGGCGGTCGGACTCGACGCCCATGACTGTACCCCAGTATCGGGGACGCGCGTCGGCGGCGGCATCGAGGAACTCGACGTCGATGTTCGGGTAGAGCCTGCCGGGAGCCAGCAACAATGACCTATTGCGTGGGCGTACTGGTCCGCGACGGTCTGGCCATGATTGCTGATACGAGGACCAATGCCGGCATCGACAACATCTCGATCTACAAGAAACTGCACATGCTGGCCGATAACAAGCGCCAACAAATCTATGCCTGCACGGCTGGCAGCCTGTCGGTCACCCAGTCGATGCTGTCGCTGTTGGAGGAAGGGTTGCCCTGTCACGACGACAGCGGCGTTTCGCGAACCGTCGCCGCGCAGCCGACCATGTTCCGCGTGGCACAGCTCGTCGGCGAAGCCCTGACGACAGCAAAGCGTGCGATCGGCGCGACCCTCGAGGGGACGCGGATCAGTGCCAGCGCCTCGGTGCTGGTCGGAGGGCGGATCGAAGGCGGCCCGCTGATGCTCTTCCAGATTTATGCCGAGGGCAATTTCATCGAATGCCAGCCAGACGCGCCGTTCCTCCAGATCGGCGAGCTGAAATACGGCAAGCCCATCCTCGACCGCGCGCTCACCTTCGACTCGGGGCTGGAAGAAGCGGTGAAGGTAGCGCTCATCTCGTTCGATTCGACGATGCGCTCCAACCTGTCGGTTGGGCGACCGCTCGACCTGATCGCCATCCCGGCCGACCCCGCACGGCCCCTGATCAAGCAGCGCCTGACCGAGGACGACGACTATTACAATAAATTGTCGACGGACTGGGGACGCATGATGAACGAAAGCCGCATGGCGATTGCCGTTCCGCCCTTCATGAGCAGCTGAACGGACCTGCCCTAGAACTTGCGTCCGTCGGGCGCACCGGGCAAACCTTCGCCGCGGAGCGACTGCACGACTTCGGCCTCGACCATGCGCCGCCAGCCCGCAGGCCCCAATTGCTCCATTGGCTGGAAGCGGGCCTTGTATTCCATGCGCTTGGACCCTGCGACCCAATAGCCAAGATAGACATAGTCCAGCCCGGCCGTTGCCGCTCGCTCGATATGATCGAGAATAATGTAGGTGCCCAGACCAGCACGCCCCTCGTCCTCGGGCGCGAAGAAGCTGTAGATCATCGATAGGCCGTCGCTCTGGCGGTCGGTGATGCACGCGCCGACCAGCTTGCCCGGGCGCCCGTCGGTCGAGGGTTCGCGATACTCGATGACCTGGGTATCGACGGACGAATGCTCGACCATGTCGGCGAAGTCGAGCTCGTCCATGCCGGCCATGCCACCACCGGCGTGACGCGAGTCGATGTAGCGGCGCATCAGGTCATATTGTTCCTGCGTCGACCACGGGCGGCAGGCCGTGACCTCGAGGTCCGCATGGCGCTTCATCAATTTGCGCTGGGTCGCGCTGAGTGCGAACTCATGAGCAATGACGCGAACAGAGACGCAAGCACCGCAATCGAGGCACGATGGCCGATAGGCGACACCCTGGCTACGACGGAATCCGATACGCCCCAAGGCGTCGTTGAGTTCGACGGCATGGGCACCGGCGAGCTCGGTAAAGACCTTACGCTCGGTCCGACCTGGAAGGTACGGGCACGGGCTCGGGGTGGTCACAAAAAAGCGGGGGAAGCGAAAGGGTGCAGTCACGACTGAGGTTATGCGACGCCCGACAAGTTATTAAAAGCGCATTTACCATCAAAGTGGGTTAATGAGACCCGATACCCCGTCGGCTACCGCTGTCGTCAGCCCAGCTCGATCAGTTTGACCTCATAACCGCCTTCGACAAGCGCTGCGACTAGCCGGTTAAGAT
This sequence comes from Sphingomonas sp., assembly GCA_049318505.1. Taxonomy (GTDB): domain Bacteria; phylum Pseudomonadota; class Alphaproteobacteria; order Sphingomonadales; family Sphingomonadaceae; genus Sphingomonas_O. The sequence continues at coordinate 8,154 of JBMOGG010000024.1, forward strand.
GGTCCTGGTCGCGGGTTTCGCATTCGACATCGAGGGTCAGGCCCTTGGCCGGCAGGTTCGTGAAGATGCGCTGGTGCGACAACTCGAGGATGTTCACGCCCTGCTCGTCGAAGACGCGGGCAACATTGAAAAGCGCCCCGGGTCGATCCTGCAGCCGGATACGCAAGCGCGCGAGGCGGCCTGAGCGAGCGAGGTCGCGGAGCAAGACGTTCGCCAGCAGGCGCGTGTCGATATTGCCCCCGCACAGCACGATGCCGACCTTCTTGCCTGCAAAGCGTTCGGGGTGTGCAAGCAGCGCCGCAAGCCCCGCGGCGCCCGCCCCTTCGACCACCGTCTTTTCGATCTCCAGCAGCAGGGCCACCGACTTTTCCAGATGGCGTTCAGCGACCAGCACGATGTCATCGGCCACCGCGCGCACGATCTCGCGCGTCAGCATACCCGGGTGCTTGACCGCAATACCTTCGGCCAGCGTGTCGCCTTCGGCGGGCATGTCGAGGCCGTTGAGGAGCGAATACATCGACGGATAGAGTTCGGCCTGGACGCCGATCACTTCGAGGCCCGGCTTCAGCGCCTTCGCCGCTGTCCCGACGCCCGACAGCAATCCGCCGCCGCCGATCGGAATGGCCAGCATGTCGATGCCCGGCGCATCCGCCATCATCTCGAGCGCGATCGTGCCCTGCCCGGCGATAATCTGGGCATCGTCGAACGGGTGAACAAAAGTCAGGTCGCGTGCGGCCTCCAGTTCGCGGGCATGGGCATAGGCCACGTCGAACGTCTCACCGAACAGGATGACTTCGGCCCCATGCCCTTGCGTCTGCATCACTTTGTTCGTGGGCGTCGGCACCGGCATGACGATCGTCACGGGCACGCCGAGCAGCGCGCCGTGATAGGCAAGCCCCTGTGCATGATTGCCGGCCGACGCCGCGATGACGCCCTTGGCGCGCACCCCTTGCGGCATCAGCAGCAATTTGTTGAGCGCGCCGCGTTCCTTATACGCCGCGGTGAACTGCAGATTCTCGAACTTCAGCCAAACGTCGGCCCCGGTTAGCTTCGACAGGGTAATGCTTTTGAGCGTCGGCGTGCGCACCACCTTTCCCTCGATCCGCGCGGCAGCGGCGCGAATATCGTCAAGGGTAACAGGGGACACGAACGGATTTGGTGCATCGGCCATAGTGCAGCGCCCCTAACGTCATCTGGCGTACCCGGCAAACCCCCGCTATGCCGCCTGTCCATGGCAAAACTCGCATTTATCGGACTGGGCGTCATGGGCGGGCAGATGGCCAAGCACCTGGCGGCTGCTGGACATGACCTCACCGTTTACAACCGTACCCGCAGCAAGGCGGACGCCTGGGTCAGCGAGCACGGCAGCGGCCGCGCTATCGCGGTCGACAGCCCCGCCGAAGCGGCGCGCGAGGTCGAGGCGGTTATTGCCTGCGTCGGCAATGACGACGATCTCGCCTCGGTTACCCTGGGGCGCGACGGTGCGTTTCGGGCCATGGCCAAGGGCAGCGTGTTCATCGACCACACCACAGTGTCGGCCAAGATCGCGCGGCAGCTCGCCGTTGAAGCCAAGGAGATGGGGCTCCACAGCGTCGATGCACCGGTGACCGGTGGGCAAGTCGGCGCACAGAACGGGACGCTGACCCTGATGTGCGGGGCGACGCCAAAAGGGATAGCGGCCGCAACCCCGTTCATGGAGGCCTATTCGAGCCGTATCGTCCATGTCGGTGCACCGGGCGCTGGCCAGACGACGAAAATGGCCAACCAGATCGCCTTTGCCGGCACGATCCAGTCGCTCGCCGAAGCGCTGCGCTTTGCCCAGGCCGCTGAACTTGATCTCGACCGTGTCTACGAAAGTATTTCAGGCGGCGCGGCGGGCAGCTGGCAGATGACCAATCGCTGGGCGACGATGGTCCGCGATGAGTTCGATTTCGGCTTTGCGATCGACTGGATGCGCAAGGACCTGGGCTTGGCTTTCGAAGAGGCACGGGCGAACGGTGCGACCTTGCCGGTGGCGGCGCTCGTCGATCAATTCTACGCCGAAGTGCAGGGTATCGGGGGCGGACGGCAGGATACGAGCGCGTTGGTGCGAAGGTTGGCGAAATAGCGCCGCGAGACGCCTCACCACTGTAACAGACCGCAGGTAGCGCGTGATCGACCGAAGGGGGGAGAGATCATGAACCTGCACAGCCTGTCGCTCTTGGTTGCGCTCGCTGGTGTCGCAGCGCCCTCGGCGATCCGTGCGCACGATGAGGTCGAAAGGGCATCGCCAGACGCATCCAGTCATGCCAAAGGCGCCGCGCGTTGGTTGGCTGGCGATCATCACATCCACAGTCGGTTCAGCACCGGTTTCGACACCAAGACGACCCCGCCGACGCCAGTAATGGGAGCCGATGCGGCCTATCCCATTCCGATGAATGCGGTAATGGCGCGCCGGTTTGGCCTGTCATGGATGGTCTCGACCGATCACGGCGGCCCGAACCACAGCAAGATCAACCACGACCACGCCTATCCTGAATTGGTCGAATCGCGGATCGCAGTGCCCGACCTCGTCCAGTTTTTCGGCATGGAGTTCAACAGCCCCGGTGCGGACCACAGCAGCATCATCGTGCCGGCCGGGGCCGACGAGCCCGGGCGGTTGCGCGCGATCGAAACGATGTTTGATTCCAACGAAGCCTTTCCGCGCGATCCGGCACGAAATGTCGAACCACGCATGACCGATGCGCTCAAGGCCCTGAATGCACAGACGCCGAAACCTGTCGTGGTCGCGCATCACCCGTCGCGTTCAGCCACTGCAATCGGCGCTTACGGGCTGACCACGCCGGCCGAACTACGCAACTGGAACGACGCGGCGCCCGACGTCGCTATCGGCATGGAAGGAGCACCTGGCCACCAGGCGGCAGCGCAGCAGCGCGACCGCTTCGGACCGTCGATGTCCGGTCAATATCTGGGCAAGGCGCGCCCGCGCGGTGCCTATGGCCAGTATCCGACGATGGGCGGCTATGACCAGATGACCGCGCGCCTTGGCGGCTTTTGGGATTCGATGCTGGGCGAGGGGCGGCGGTGGTGGATCACCGCCAACTCCGATTCACATGTTCATTGGACCGATGGCGGCATCGATTTCTGGCCCGGCGAATATTCGAAAACCTATGTCCATGCGAACAAGGATCATGCCTCGATCCTCGACGGGCTGCGCGCCGGACGCATTTTTGTGACGACCGGTGATCTTGTTTCGGAGCTTGACGTTAGCGCAGCAGTGGTTGGTGCGAAGGCGATTGCGACAACCGGGGGCACCTTGGCCGTGCCGCGCGGGCGCGACGTGAAGATCACCATAAGATTCCTGGATCCGGCGACGCGTAACGCCAATGGTGACGACCCCAAGGTGGCGCGGGTCGATCTGATTGTCGGCTCGGTCGGTGCTCGCATTGCGGATCGAGCAGCAGACCGCAACATGACGACGCGCGTCGAACGGCGTTTCGAGGCGGGATCGTGGCGTCTCGAAGGTGCCTATACGGTCGTCGACCACCTGCTGAAGAAGGTAGTCGACAACGCCTATATCCGGGTCCGCGGCACCAATACGAGCGAACCGGAACCGTTGCCCGACACCGAAGCCGAATCGCCGTGGCGCGACCTGTGGTTCTACTCGAACCCGGTTTTTCTCTCGGTAAAGTGAAGCGATGGCGGCCTGCAGCACCTAAATCCTATGGGTCATGACGGCTTTTCGATCCGCTCGACCCCCTGTCCTACAACCTCCTGATCTGCCATCACTGCTGCATGACGCAGTTTCGCCACCACCCGCAAACCTCTCCGCACCGTTTCGCCTCGAACCTGCGCACCTATGTTTGTGCTGCTATAGGGGGGGGGCGTAAAATTGGCCGCACGCTCGTCGCTGCTGTTGTCCTTACCCTCGGCGTGCCGGCGCTTGCAGACGGGCTTGTCGACAACGTCAACGGGGTCACGCTCGATGAAAAGGGGCAGGTGGTCCGGTTCACGGCATTGACCGTGACCGCCGACGGCAGGGTCGGACAGCTGATCCGTCAAGGCGAGAAGCCATCGATCGACAAGAACTGGCGGGCCGACTGGCGGCTCGACGGCAAGGGACGCACATTGCTCCCCGGCCTGTTCGACGCCCATGGCCATGTCATGGGACTGGGCATCGCAGCGCTCACGCTCGACTTGTCCGACACCAAGACGCTGGCCCAAGCGCAGGCGAAGATTGCCGATTATGCCAAAGCGCATCCGGAACGCCGCTGGATTTTGGGGCGTGGCTGGAACCAGGAAATCTGGGGCCTTGGTCGTTTCCCAACCGCCGCCGATATCGATTCAGTGGTGGCCGACAAACCAGTGCTGCTCGAGCGCGTCGATGGCCATGCGGTCTGGGCGAATTCGGCGGCGCTTTCCGCGGCGGGCGTCACGCCGAAAAGCGTGTCACCCCCCGGCGGACGCATAGAGAAATTGGCGAACGGCGCACCAGCTGGCGTTCTTGTCGACGCGGCTTCGGCGCTGGTCGAAAAGGCAGTCCCGCAGCCCCTGCCCTCCGAACGCGATCTGGCACTGGCGACCGCGCAGGACATATTGCTTTCACTCGGCATCACCGCGATCGCCGATATGGGCACCAGCCCCGAGGACTGGAACGCGATGCGCCGCGCCGGCGACAAGGGCGCGCTGCGCATCCGGCTGGTCAGCTATGCCAACAGCATCGATACCGCGCTATCGATCGCCGGGTCAGGGCCGACGCCTTGGCTCTACGACGACCGACTGCGGATGGTCGGTATCAAAATGTATGCCGATGGCGCGCTCGGATCGCGCGGCGCGTGCCTCAAGAAAGCCTATGCTGACGCGCCCGGGCAAACTGGCCTGTGTTTCCTCGACGACACCAAGATGCGCAACATCATGAGCCGTGCGGCCATGAACAAGCTGCAGGTCGCGACGCACGCGATCGGCGACGCAGCGAACGCGCAGGTGCTGTCGGCGATCGAAGAGCTGGTGCAAACCTATAAGGGCGACCGGCGCTGGCGGATCGAACACGCGCAGATCGTTGATCCAGTCGACCTCCCGCGCTTTGGCAAGAACGGCATCATCGCCTCAATGCAACCCGTCCATCAGACGAGCGACCGCAAGATGGCTGAGGCGCGGCTCGATCCGCCGCGGCTGGCGGGGGCCTATGCCTGGGCATCGATGCTCAGGAACGGCGGCGTACTGGCGTTCGGCTCCGACGTGCCGGTCGAAAGCGCCAATCCCTTCCCGGGCCTTGCCGCTGCGATCACCCGCGAAGATGCCGACGGCCAGCCTTTCGGGGGGTGGCAGTCACAAGAAAGGGTGACGCGGGAACAGGCGCTGGCCGCATTCACGACAGGCGCGGCTTTCGCCGGGCAGGCTGAGGACCGCGTCGCCCGCTTGTCGCCCGGCTATCGCGCCGACTTCATCCTCGTCGATGTCGATCCGATACTGTCGACACCGGCCGAGCTACGCGCCACCAAAGTCAGCGAGACCTGGGTCGGCGGAAAGCGCGTGTTCAGGGCGAAGTAACCAGGGCGGTCAGCGTGCCCGGGGTCAACACCTGTGGCAACATCTGTGCCTCGCCACCCTTGCTGTAAAACAGGTAAAGCGGCACGCCGGAACGGCCCTGTGCCTCGAGGAAGCGCCCGATTACGGGATCGGCGCGGGTCCAGTCACCAACGAGCACGGCGACATTGCCTGCCTTGAACGCAGCCTCGACCGAAGGCTGTTCGACGGCGACGCGCTCGTTGACCTTGCAGGTCAGGCACCAGTCGGCGGTGAAATACACAAACACCGATCGCCCCTCGGCGCGCAACGCCGCCAGCCGTGTCTCGCTGAACGGCTCGGCATTGAGCGCAGTCGGGGCGGCAGCCGCGGCAGGCGAGGCGGCAGGCAGAGAAACGATTGCCATCGCCGACGCGGCGACCGCCACCAGCGCGCCGATCGCTAGTCCAGCCTGCCCCTTGGCTTGCCGCAACCCGACCCACCAGAAAGCGAGGGCCGCGCCCAGTGCGCCCAGCAGCGCGACCGTCATGGCATCGCTGCCCGCCTGCCGCCCGAGCAGCCAAACAAGGCCGAGCGCCGTCAGGAACATGGGAACGCTCAGGATGTGGCGCATTGTCACCATCCACGCGCCAGGCTTGGGCAGGACGCGGCGCAGCGCGGGAATGAAGCCAAGCAGCAGGAAGGGCAGCGCCAGACCAAACCCGAGCCCCGCAAATACAGCCAGCGCGGCAACTGTTGGGAGCACGAGCGCCGCGCCCAGCGCCGCGCCCATGAACGGCCCGGTGCACGGCGTCGCGATGAAGGCCGCCAACGCGCCGGTCGCAACACTGTTCGTGCTCGCCAGCCCTCCGCCGACCGTCGGCAACTCGAACAGCCCGGCAAAGTTCAGCGCAATCGCCGTGACCAGCACGAGAAGGGCCACGATGACACGCGGATCTTGCAGCTGGAAAGCCCAACCGACGCTCGATCCCGCCGCCCTGAGCGCAAGGATCGCAGCGCCCAGGCCAACGCAAACCAGCACGGCACCAAGCGTGTAGCCCAGCGCATCGCGCCGGGCGCTGCGCTCGTCCCCCCCCGCCTTCGCCAGGCTCAGGGCCTTCAGGCTCAGGATCGGAAAGACGCAAGGCATCAGGTTCAGGATCAGCCCGCCGAGGACGGCGCCACTCAGCGCAATCAGGATTGCCGAAAAACCTGTTTCAGGCGATGGCAAGGGGGGAACAGCGCCCGCCGCTGCGGTAATCGTCAGGCCGCGCCCCTCGCTCGTCGAAATCACGCCCGACACCGGCAACGACGACCCTTTGGGAGCCGCAAGCTCGATCACGAGCAGGTCACCTTCGCGCCCGAACTTCTGCGGTGCGGCGTCAATGATCACGCCGTTGGTTGCCGGGAAGAAGTGCGCTTCACCCAAAGCGGCCGCTGCCGGAAAGGGGACGGCCAGCCGCAGCAATTTGCCCGCCCGCTCGAAGCGCGCCATCGCGCCCAGCGGTGTCGGCAGTTTCGTCCGCCACCCGTCGAAGCGCAGGCGCGCATCGGGCATCCCGTCGCCCACGGTCAGCACCGTCGAAAGTTCCGCCCGCTGCGGCACGCAGATCTGGTCGGTGCAGGCAAGATAGTCGAGCTTGAGCGACACCGGCAGCTTCGTCCCCGCCGCCAGCGCCTGCGGCACGGTCAGCGGCACCAGCAGCGCATGCGGCCCTTCGAACACATAGTTCATCAGCCCGCCGACGACGAGCGGCTGCGGCACCGGAAAGACAACCGGACCGGTCGTTGCGCCCTTGGGCAACGTCCAGCCGAAACGGGGCTCGAACCCCGCCTCACCGGGGTTCGACCAATAGCCATGCCAGCCCGGCTCAGGCTGCATCGCGACCGCGAGCATCACCGATTTGCCGGGAGCAGGCGTCGCGCTTTCCGCAACGAGCGTGGCGACGATATGGTTCGGTTCTGCACGCAGCGGGGAAACGCCGAGCAGCGCCAGCGCGGCCATCAACAGTGTCACCAGACTGAAACGCCGTGCCGTCATGTCGCGCTTGTCTCCCTCGTGGCACCTCCATACGGTCTGCGCCACGTTTTCGATACGGTGAAAGGCATTACGGATGATCCGACCTCTTGCGGCCCTTGCGCTTGCGGCCCTGCCCGCCACCCTGCTCGCCCAGCCGGTACCGCCACCCAAATTGTTGGTCGTGATTTCAGTCGATCAGTTGTCCGCTGATCTTTTCGCCGAATATCGTGCCCATTTCACGGGGGGCCTGAAGCGCCTGTCGGACGGCGTGGTTTTTCCCAGCGGCTACCAAAGCCATGCCGCGACCGAGACCTGCCCCGGCCATTCGACCATCCTCACTGGATCCCGCCCGGCGCGCACCGGCGTCATCGCCAACAGCTGGATCGACCAGAGCATCTCCAGCCGCAAGGACACCGGCGTCTATTGCGCGGAAAACGTGAGCAAAGGTGCGTCGAGCAGCTCGAGGGACTATGTGCCCTCCCCCGTCCACCTGCTGGTCCCGACGCTTGGCGACCGGATGAAGGCCGTCAATCCGGGGTCGCGCGTCGTCGCGGTTTCGGGCAAGGATCGTGCTGCAATCATGATGGGCGGACACAAGACCGACCAGATCTGGTTCCTCAACCCGCGCGACTATGCGACGTTCGAAACGCTTTCGATAGCGAATGGCCCGGTTCCGGCAGCGGTGACCAAGGCCAATGCCAGGATCGACGCCGCGCTCAAGCAGCCGATGGCGCCCCAGCGTCTGTCCCTCTTGTGCCAGACGCGTAGCCGCGCCGTCGCCATCACCGCGACCAAATCCATCGGCACCGGCGCCTTTGCCCGGCCGGCGGGGGACAAGAGGCTGTTCCGCGCGTCGCCGGAATCGGATGCTGCGACACTCGATCTGGCGGGCAACCTGGTTGCCGAGATGAAGCTGGGCAAGGGTGCTGCAACCGACCTGATTGCCGTTGGCGTGTCGGCGACCGACGTGGTGGGCCATAGCTATGGCACCGAAGGCAGCGAGATGTGCCTGCAACTCGAAGCACTCGACCAGCAAATAGGCCAGTTCTTCGCCCGCCTCGACAAGGCCAAGATCGACTATGCGGTCGTCCTGACGGCTGACCATGGCGGGCACGACGCGGCCGAGCGCAACGACGCGAACGGCATCCCTGAAGCCGCGCGGATCGCAGAGACATTGTCGGCGCGGGCGGTCGGCATGACAATCGCTACCGAGCTTGGCCTCGCCAAATCAGCGCTGGTGGGCGCAGAACCTGCCGGAGACGTCTGGCTCGACGCCTCGATGCCGGCCGACAAGAAGCCGTTGGCACTGACCCGCGCCAAGGCGCTGTTCCTCGCCAGCGCGCAGGTCGCGGCCGTGTTTACCGCCGAAGAGATCGAAGCGGCGCCAGCCGCCGACGGCCCGCCGGAGACCTGGACGCTGATTCAGCGCGCGAAGTCATCCTATTACCGGGGCCGTTCGGGCGATCTGATCGTCATGCTCAAGCCACGTGTCACGCCGATCCCGCTTTCGGTGGCAGCAGGCAATTATGTCGCCACCCACGGCAGCCCCTGGGACTATGACCGCCGCGTGCCGATGCTGTTCTGGCGCAAGGGGCTGGCTCCGTTCGAGCAACCCAACAGCGTCGAGACGGTGGACATAATGCCAACGCTTGCAGGGCTGATCGGGCTACCCATTCCCAGGACCGAGATCGACGGGCGCTGCCTCGACCTGATCGCGGGGGCAGGAAGCAATTGCCCCGCCGACTAGCGGCTGTCGGTCACTTTGATCCCGGCGCCGAGTTTGTTGGCGCCAATCTTCAGCGGTTCGTGGCTCCAGTCGCCGACAAAAGTCGTGCCATAGCCGGCGCCCGGCGCAATCGAGGCATCATTGCCTTCGACCACCAGCCCTGCCGATGGATTGGCACGCGCCTCGGCCGCGACGGCGATGATGGCTGAGTGGTTTTCCTTATTCTTGCCGACCACAAAGACATTGCCCGCAATTCGGCCGGTAGAGCCGTTTGGCAGGTCGATGGCATAGTTGGTTTCGCGCCCAGCCGAATCGTCGAAACTCGAATCGGTGACGACAGTGCGCGCCGCGCGGCTCTTGAGATAATGGCCACCGGTTCCACGTTCGAAACGTACCCGGTTGATGGTCAGCGAGGCGATGTCGCCGATGTAGATCGAATGCGAACACTGACCTCCGGGGCAACCGCCAAGCCCGGCAAAGGTAGAGCGCTCGACCGTGATCGATGCCTGATGGTCCTCATTCGAGAGGATACCCTGTTGTGAATCAAGGAAGGTGGCGCGCGTCACCGTCAAATCGCCCTTTTCGAGTCGGATCCCTGCGCCATTATTATCGGGCACGCGAATGCCCTTGAACACCAGTCCGTCGATCGTTGCGCTCAGGCCACGCAGCACGAGCGTCCCCTTGCCGTCGCACGCGCCGCCTTCGAAGATCGCGCTCGAGGGTGTCGCCGCACGGATCGTGATGTTGGCGCCGCCGAACACCGCGCAATCGGGATAGCGACCCGGCGCGACAGTAATCGTGCCACTGCCCTCACCGATCGACTTTACGGCATCATCGAGGCGGTAGAAGCTGCGCCCGGTTTCCTCAACACGAAAGCTGCCGCCCGATTGCGCCAGTGCCGGCGTTGCGAGCAAGACAAGGGCGAGCGAGCGGAAACGTTTGGCCATGCCACCCGATACCAGTCGCCGTGCGATCAATCCAGATTGGGGCGCAGCCAGCGACGTGCCGTTTCGGGATCGACACCGCGGCGCACGCTATAGTCGGCCAGCTGGTCCTCGCCCACACGCGCCACGCCGAAATACTCGGCCTGCGGATGGCCGAAGTAGAAGCCCGAGACCGCCGCCGTCGGATACATGGCGAAGCTTTCAGTCAGGGTCAGCCCGGTGTGGGTCGGCGCATCGAGCAGGTCGAATAGGATCGGCTTAAGCGAATGGTCAGGGCATGCCGGATAGCCCGGCGCTGGACGAATGCCGCGGTATTCCTCCTTGATCAGCGCTTCGTTGGTCAGCTGTTCGCTCGGCGCATAGCCCCAGAGCGTCGTGCGGACGTGCTGATGCAGGCGTTCAGCGAAAGCCTCGGCAAACCGATCGGCCAGCGCCTTCAGCAGGATATCCGAATAATCGTCCTTGTCGGCCTGGAAGCGCGCGAGATGCGGCTCGATGCCGTGGATCCCGACCGCAAACCCGCCAATCCAGTCGCCGTCATGATCGACGAAATCGGCGAGGCACATGTTGGGGCGCCCCCCCTGATCCTTGGCGCGCTTGGCGATCTGCTGGCGCAAGAACGGGAGACGGACATGCTCCTCAGTATCGACGAGATGGATGATCACGTCGTCGCCCCCGCGGCGGCACGGCCACAGCCCGGCGACGCCCTTGGCCGTCAGCCACTTCTCGTCGATGATCTTTGCGAGCATCGCCTGCGCGTCGGCCCATAGGCTGCGCGCGCTTTCGCCGACGATTTCGTCCTTCAGGATCGCGGGATAATTGCCGTGGAGCTCCCAGGCGCGAAAGAACGGCGTCCAGTCGATGACATCGGCCAGATCGCGCAAGTCCCAGCCGTCGAACGCGTGCACACCGGGTTTCTCCGGCGGCGGTGGCTTCAGATGATGGTCATAGGCAAAAGCGTTGGCACGCGCGTCCTCGATCGAGATCAGCGCATTCAGCCCCTTGCCCGCGCGCACTTCGCGGACATGCGCATAATCGTCGGCGAAGGTCTTCACATAGGCATCGCGACCCGTGTCGCTGACCAGCGCCGTCGCCACACCCACGGCGCGGCTCGCGTCGAGCACGTGAATGACCGGCCCGTCATACGCCTCGTCGATGCGCAGCGCGGTGTGCACTTTCGACGTGGTCGCGCCGCCGATCAGCAACGGCATCGACATTTTTGCGCGCTGCATTTCCTCCGCGACCGTCACCATCTCGTCGAGCGACGGCGTGATCAGGCCTGAAAGTCCGATGATGTCGGCATCGTTCTCGTTGGCGGCCTCGAGGATCTTCGTCCACGGCACCATCACGCCGAGGTCGATGACCTCATAGCCGTTGCACTGAAGCACGACGCCAACGATGTTCTTGCCGATGTCGTGCACGTCGCCCTTGACGGTTGCCATGATGATCTTGCCCTTGGCGCGCGCGCCGGGCTCTTTCGCCGCCTCGATGAACGGGATGAGGTGCGCGACTGCCTTTTTCATAACGCGCGCCGATTTCACCACCTGCGGCAGGAACATCTTGCCACTGCCGAACAGGTCGCCGACGACGTTCATGCCATCCATCAACGGCCCTTCGATGACTTCGATCGGCCGCGCGAACTGCTGGCGACACTCCTCGGTATCGTCGACGACATACATGTCGATCCCCTTGACGAGGGCGTGTTCGAGCCGCTTTGTCACCGGCCAGCCGCGCCATTCCTCGGCGGCCTTTTCCTGTTCAGGCGAGCTACCCTTGTAGCTTTCGGCGAGCGCGATCAGGCGCTCGGTCGCACCTTCGTCGCGGTTGAGGATGACGTCTTCGCAAGCTTCACGCAGCTTGGGGTCGATCGCGTCGTAAATGTCGAGCTGGCCGGCGTTGACGATCGACATGTCGAGCCCGGCGGGGATGGCATGGTAGAGGAACACGCTGTGCATCGCGCGCCGGACTGTTTCATTTCCGCGGAAGCTGAACGACAGGTTCGACAGGCCGCCCGAGAAATGGACGTGCGGGCAGCGGACCTTGATCTCCTTCACCGCCTCGATGAAATCGATCGCATAGTTATTGTGCTCCTCGATCCCTGTTGCGACGGCAAAGACGTTCGGGTCGAAGATGATGTCCTCGGGCGGAAAGCCGATGCCGAGGAGCAGCTTGTAGGCCCGCTCGCAAATCTCGACCTTGCGGTCCTTGGTGTCGGCCTGCCCCTTTTCGTCGAACGCCATGACGACGACGGCGGCACCATAGGCCATGCATTTGCGGGCCTGTTCGAGGAACTGGTCCTCGCCCTCCTTCATACTGATCGAATTGACGATCGGCTTGCCGCTGACGCACTTCAGCCCCGCCTCGATCACCGACCATTTCGAGCTGTCGATCATGAACGGCACGCGCGCGATATCGGGTTCGGCGGCGATCAGCTTGACGAAGGTTTCCATCGCCGCGAGCGAATCGAGTAGCCCCTCGTCCATGTTGATGTCGATGATCTGCGCGCCGTTTTCGACCTGCTGGCGCGCGACCTCGACAGCTTTGGCATAGTCGCCGGCCATGATCAGCTTCTTGAACGCCGCCGAGCCGGTAACGTTGGTGCGTTCACCGATGTTGACGAAAGTGGGCAGGGGTTGGGTCATTTCTTTACTCGTCGCCCCGGCGGAGGCCGGGGCCGCCATCGGGAAAGGGGATCTCTGATTGCAGGCGGCCCCGGCCTCCGGGCACCCACCAAGTCAGGCGTCCGTGGGAACCGTACCGGGGCGACGCGCTAAGCCGCCAACGTCATTGGCTCCAGTCCTGCCAGCCGCGTCGCCACCGGCACGCCCGGAAGGCGACGCGGTTCGAGTCCGGCGACCGTGTGTACCATCGCCGCAATATGTGCCGGGGTCGACCCGCAACAGCCACCAAGGATGTTGACCTGCCCTGCGTCGGCCCATTCGCGGACCAGTGCCGCCGTCTGGTCGGGCAGCTCGTCATATTCGCCGAGATCGTTGGGCAGCCCGGCGTTCGGATAGACCATGATCAGCGTATCGGCGAGCGCCGACAGCACCTTCACATGCGGGCGCAGCTGCGCCGCGCCGAAGCTGCAGTTGAGGCCAATGGTGACCGGCCGGGCATGACGCACGGCGTGCCAGAATGCCTCGACCGTATGGCCTGACAAGTTACGGCCCGACAGGTCGGTCAAGGTCATCGAGACCATGATCGGGATCTCGCGGCTCAGCGCGTCCTGCGCTTCGAGCACCGCCATGATCCCGGCCTTGGCATTGAGCGTGTCGAACACCGTTTCGATCAGGATAAAGTCGACGCCGCCTTCGACGAGCGCATCGACCTGTTCGCGATAGACGCCCTTCAAAAAGTCGAAGTCAATCTCGCGGTAGCCCGGATCGTTGACGTCAGGGCTGAGCGACAGCGTCTTGTTCGTCGGGCCGATCGCGCCCGCGACAAAGCGTTGCCGACCATCGCGCGCGGCATATTCGTCGGCTGCCTTGCGCGCGATTTGTGCGCTGGCGACGTTGATCTCGCGGACCAAATGCTCCGCGGCATAATCGGCCTGGCTGATGCGATTGGCGCTGAATGTGTTGGTCGAGACGATGTCGGACCCCGCGTCGAGATAGGCGCGGGTAATGGTGTCAGGGACACTCGGTTTGGTCAGCGCGAGGATGTCGTTGTTGCCCTTGGCATCCTTCGTGAGCGCAAGGTCGCCCCTATAATCGGCCTCGACAAGCTTCCAGTTCTGGATCTCCGTCCCGAAAGCGCCATCGGTGATGAGGATACGGGTCGCGGCCGCCGCGAGGAGATTGTCACGCGCGTTCATGCTGCTTTCTCGTGCAGGATCGGTGATTGCGCGCGCAGGCCCAGCATGTGGCAGATCGCGAAGCTTAGTTCGGCCCGGTTGAGCGTGTAGAAGTGGAAATGCCGCGTGCCACCAGCATAGAGGCGACGGCACAACTCAGCCGCAATCGTTGCCGCGACGAGTTGGCGCGCGGCGGGCAATTCCTCCAGCCCTTCGAACAGCCGGCCCATCCAAGGGGGGACTTCGGTGCCACACATCGCCGCCATGCGGCTGGTCGCAGCGAAGGTCGACACGGGCATGATACCGGGGACGATTTCGGCGTCGATTCCAGCGGCTGCGACCTCATCGCGGAAACGGAAGAATGTTTCGGGTGCAAAGAAGAACTGTGTGATCGCGCGGTCCGCCCCGGCGTCGAACTTGGCTTTCAGATTGTCGAGATCGTGCCGCGCGCTTGCGGCATCGGGGTGGGTTTCGGGGTAGGCACTCACGGAAATCTCGAACGGATGCAGCTTCTTGAGCCCGGCGACGAGTTCAACGGCGTTTGCATAGCCGTCGGGATGCGGCTCGAATTTCGCGCCCGCCACCGGCGGATCGCCTCGCAGCGCGACGATATGGCGCACGCCGGCGTCCCAATAGGCATTGGCGACATCGGCGATCTCGGCCTTCGATGCGCCGACGCAGGTGAGATGCGCAGCAGCAGGAACGCTGGTCTCGCTCACGATGCGCGCCACCGTCACGTGTGTGCGCTCGCGAGTCGATCCGCCCGCGCCATAGGTGACCGACACAAAGCGCGGCGCGAGCGGTTCCAGCATCCGCACCGAGTCCCACAAAGTCTCGTTCATCTTGTCAGTCTTGGGCGGAAAGAACTCGAACGAAACCATGGCGTCGCCCGCCAGATCGGCAAACAGAGGTGCGCCGAGCGCGTTTCGCGCTTCTTCAAGTTGAACCAGAGAGGGTGTCATGCAGCAAGCGCCTTACGGTCGGCGGGCCGAGTGCCCAACCAGAGTTTGACGGTCAGTTCGCCGCCGGTCAGTTCGTCGGTCGCACTCACGGCAAGGCCCGAGATGGCGAACCAGCCCGAGATTTGCGCGTCCGAAAATCCCAGGCGCGCATGGGCGTCCTGAGTGCGGAGCTCCTCACGATCGTGGCTCGCGAAATCGACAATCAGCAGGCGTCCGCCAGGGGCGACGATGCGCGCGGCTTCGCGCAGCGCGATTTCAGGCGCGGGGATATAGTGCAAGACCTGATGCATCACGACCGTGTCAGCACTGGCATCAGCGAGCGGCAAAGCCCCGACATCGGCCTGACGCAAGTCGATCGGTGTCGAGGCGTCGGCAAGCTTGGCGCGAGCAAGCCGCAGCATCTCGGGGCTGCGATCGATGCCTGTCGCGTGGTCCGCGACATCGCCGAGAAGCTCGATCATGCGGCCGGTACCCGTCCCGATATCGACCAGCCTTCCGATGCGGGTGCCCAGCAAGGTGCGCATCCGTTCCTCGACCGCGCTTTCGGCAACATGGAGCGAACGTATGGCGTCCCATTGTTCGGCGTGGCCGGCGAAATAGCGCTCGGCCGCTGCCGTCCGGTCGGCCCGGACGGCATTGAGGCGCGCGGCATCGGCAACGGCCCAATGGTCTTCGCCCCCCGCGTCGATAAGGGCGAAAAGCGGTACCGCGACCGGGCTCGGTGCCGGCGTCAGAAACACCCAGCTGCCCTCTCGCCGCCGCACGGCTACGCCGGCATCGACAAGGATCTTGACGTGGCGCGATACACGCGGCTGGCTCTGCCCCAGCACTTGTGCCAGTTCACCGACCGACAGCTCCATCCGCCGCAACAGCGCGACGATCCGTAGCCGCGTCGGGTCGGCAAGAGCACGGAAAATGTCCACGGCGGCTATCATGGCAAGCACATATAAAGAAATCTTTATATGAGGTCAATCGCGACGAATGTTGAACGGCAGGCGATTGTTTGCCTTTTTCTTGCCATAGTTCGCGAAACGCATTATTCAGGATTCGTGCCGGAGCGACAACGCAACGGGGGTCGCTGGGTAGCAGCGGTCCGTTTCAACCTGACCGAGGGATGCCTGTCATGAAGAAGATTGTTACTGTCGCCATGATCGCCGCTGTTGCTACGCTTGCTGCGTGCACGTCCACAGCGAAAAACGAGACTGCCGAAGCCGCCAATGCCATCGTGGCCGACGTCAACGCAACGGCCGCCGCCGGCATCAATTCGATCGACGCTGCCACCGACAACGCGATGGACAGCATCTCGAACGCCGCGGACGAAGCAGGCAACAAGGTCGAGTCGGCTGCCGACAAGATGAAGGCGGCCGCCGGCGACGCAATGACCGACGCGGGCAACGCCGTAAAAAAATAAGCCTGAAGTGGCTTTAACGAGAAGGCCGTCCGGGCGACCGGGCGGCCTTTTTTGTTGTGACGCGCGCGACGCGGATGCATGATTGCGCGATGCGCGCCCTTATTCTTCTGTCGCTGATCCTCGCTGGCTGCAGCAGTGCCAATCGGACCGATGGCGTGACCGCGACTGAGGCCGCGCAGCTCGATGCGGCAGCCGAAAAGCTCGACGCGCAGGCGGAAAACGCAGCGCAATAGGCGCAAAAAAAGGGCCGGAGCTTTGCGCCTCCGGCCCGTTTTTCCTTGGGCGTTCGCGTAGGCAAAGCCTGCGCTGTCGTCGGTCGGGACTCCGGCTGGCAGGACGAAGCCGGCCGTCCGGTCCGGAACGAGACCGGGAATAGCGTCCGCTATCCCCGGCCGTTCGCGGACTAGAAGTCCATGCCGCCCATGCCGCCCATGCCGCCACCCATGCCGCCGCCCATGGCGGGCGACTTGTCTTCGGGCAGCTCGGACACGGCCGCTTCGGTCGTGATCAGCAGACCCGCAACGCTGGCTGCATCCTGCAGCGCGGTACGAACGACCTTGGTCGGGTCGATCACGCCGGCCGCAACCAGGTTCTCATAGACGTCGGTCGAGGCGTTGAAGCCGCGCGTTTCGTCGTTTTCGCGGAGCAGATTGCCCGCGACAACGGCGCCGTCATGACCCGCGTTCTGGGCGATCTGACGAAGCGGTGCCTGCAGCGCCTTGCGAACGATATCGATGCCGCGCGTCTGGTCGTCGTTGGCACCCTTGGTGCCCTCGAGCGCCTTGGTCGCATAGAGCAGCGCGGTACCGCCGCCGGGGACGATGCCTTCTTCGACGGCCGCACGAGTTGCATGCAGCGCATCATCGACGCGGTCCTTGCGCTCCTTCACTTCGACTTCCGAAGCACCGCCAACCTTGATCACGGCTACACCGCCGGCAAGCTTGGCAAGACGCTCCTGAAGCTTTTCCTTGTCATAGTCGCTGGTGGTGTTTTCGATCTGCTGGCGGATCGCCTCGACACGGCCCTTGATTGCGTCCGCATCGCCAAGACCGTCGACGATCGTCGTGTTGTCCTTGTCGATGGT
The DNA here is from genome assembly GCA_049318505.1 of Sphingomonas sp. Taxonomy (GTDB): domain Bacteria; phylum Pseudomonadota; class Alphaproteobacteria; order Sphingomonadales; family Sphingomonadaceae; genus Sphingomonas_O. The sequence goes on from JBMOGG010000024.1 coordinate 25,581, forward strand.
GACGCGCTTGGCCGAACCGAGCATGGCAACCGTGACGGTCTCGAGCTTGATGCCGAGGTCTTCCGAGATCATCTCGCCCTTGGTCAGGATCGCGATGTCCTCGAGCATCGCCTTGCGACGATCGCCGAAACCGGGCGCCTTGACGGCCGCGACCTTCAGGCCACCGCGCAACTTGTTGACGACGAGTGTTGCGAGTGCCTCACCCTCGATGTCTTCCGCGATGATCAGCAGCGGACGACCCGACTGTACGACCGCTTCCAGGATCGGGAGCATCGCCTGCAGGTTCGACAGCTTCTTCTCGTGGATGAGGATGTACGGATCGTTGAGTTCGACCGACATCTTCTCCGGGTTGGTGATGAAGTAGGGCGACAGATAGCCACGGTCGAACTGCATGCCTTCGACGACATCGAGTTCGAAATCGAGGCCCTTGGCTTCCTCGACGGTGATCACGCCTTCCTTGCCGACCTTGTCCATCGCTTCGGCGATCTTCTCACCGACGATGGTGTCGCCGTTGGCCGAGATGATGCCGACCTGCGCGATTTCGGCAGTGCCCGAAACCGGCTTCGAACGCTTAACGAGGTCCGCAACGACGTTGGCGACGGCGAGATCGATGCCGCGCTTCAGGTCCATCGGGTTCATGCCGGCTGCAACCGATTTCATGCCTTCGCGAACGATCGCCTGGGCCAGAACCGTTGCCGTGGTCGTGCCGTCACCCGCCATGTCATTCGTCTTCGACGCGACTTCGCGGATCATCTGCGCGCCCATGTTCTCGAACTTGTCCTTCAGTTCGATTTCCTTGGC
>JBMOGG010000025.1:0-25910 GCA_049318505.1 Sphingomonas sp.
TTGGAACATTTGATTGCCGATGGGGCTGGCGGCATTGGGCCGGCGTTTACCCGCATGTTCGAGCTGGCGATGCGCCTGGAACGGGAGCGTTATCTGGGTGCTGGCCATTACGAGCGTAGCGGTGATCGCCGCGGCTATGCCAATGGCTACAAGCCCAAGCGGCTCGACACGCCGGGCGGCACGCTCATGGTACAGGTGCCCAAGACTGCCGGGCATGAAGATGAGCCCTTCTACCCGCAGTCACTCGAGCGCGGTCAGCGCTCCGTGCGCGCGGTGATGCTGGCGGTGGCCGAGATGTACGTGAAGGGCGTCTCCACCCGGGAGGTGGAAGCCATCCTGCGCCAGTTCGGCATCGAAGGCTTGTCCTCGACCCAGGTCAGCCGCGCTGCCAAGCAACTGGACGTCGAGCTGGAGCAATGGCGCAACCGGCCGCTTGGCGAAGTGCGCTATCTCATCCTTGATGCCCGTTACGAGCGCATGCGCCATGACGGCATTGTCCGCGATGTCGCTGTACTATCGGCCATCGGCGTTGGCCCGGATGAGCAGCGCCGGGTGCTGGGCGTGTCCATCGCGTTATCAGAGGCCGAAGTCCCCTCGCGCGCCTTCCTCGACAGCCTCGTCGCCCGTGGTCTACGCGGCGTCGAAATCGACGAAAAATGGGCCGGCCAACAACAGCCCTACATCAAGTGGGATCACCAGAATGTGTGAACCAGACCAAATCAAATTTCCGGACCTCAGCTTGCACAATCCCGTTCCCATGCACCAGCAATGAAGGATTTTCGGCTCCGGACCAGTCCTTATGTAGGTTTTTTGTTCCGTTGCGCCTCAGACCCCGCTTGCCCGCGCATCTCGGCGTCAAGGCCGGGAAATTCGTAGAGCACATCGCTGAACGCGTTTGCGGCAAAGCTATAGAGTATTCGAAGCGGTTCATGTCCCGTCGCGTAGGTGGTGTGGTGCGCCCCGCCCGGGATGAAAGCGATAACTCCAGGCGACAGGGCATGTTCCTGGTCCCCGATACGTAACACCCCTTCGCCCGACAAAACATAATAGGTCTCGGCTTGAACATGGCAGTGGGCCGGGAATGTATCGGGCGGGGTCGGTGTCAGCTCGGCAATCCCTTGCGTGATCTCACACGTCGGTGTGCGGTCGCTGCTGATAAGGGTTTTCCAGTGCACGCTGCCCCAACCGTCGGTTGGGCAAGACACCTCATGGACAACATGCGGCCGGATCATTTCAACGATACCCCTTGCCCGGCCACGGCGCGTCTGACCAACATGGCCGAAGCATCATTGTCCGATCCATTTTTTTTTGGCACGCAGCCCTCTACCCGTGCAACCGTTACCTTGGCAGGCACCGACCGTGAATTGCAGCGCACGCAGAACGCGCGCCCAAGGCGACATAAGTCGATCATTCTGAGCTGCGAGCCCCGGCGGTCAGTTGCCCTTACCGGCATCCGCGCGCCGATGTTCGAGCTGCATTCCCCGGGCGTGGCGGCGTTGAAAGCCCTTCCATAGACTAATGCCGGCACCGCCCGGGCTGACCGCGCCCCAGGGCGTACGGTCGGGCGCTTTCCAGTCGCCGTCATCTGAATTTTCGACCGGAACGTCGAGATAGGCCTGCATGCCAGCTTTGTCCTGCAAGGTCAGGCCCAGAAATGCGGTGATGAAGTGCAGGTTGATCGCGTTGATGCGGTCCATTCGCCAGATGGGGTCTTCGAACCAGTCGATGTCCCACACCGATCCGTGCATCGCAGGCGGGGCGGGGTTGAGCCCGATGGAATGGCCCGCTGCTTTGTACGTCAGCAAGTAACGGTCGCTGTTGACCGCCTGTTCGAAAAAAGACTTTGCGCCCAATGTATAGCCGACGACCGGGTCGGCATCGCCGGCGATCAACAGCAGCGGTGCGCGGATCGCGGCGAGGCCCGCTGCCCCCCAGCTGCTGTGTTCACCCCCGCCACCCGGCGCAAGCGCAACGATCGCCTTGACGCCGGGTACGACGATTTCACCTGCATCGGGCGCGTCGCTTGCGACCTTTTTGAGCCAACCGCCCGCGACGAGCTTCATATTGGGGTGCTCAGGGTCGAGACGGGCACCACCGGCGGTCAGCACGCCATAGCCGCCTTGCGAATAGCCGATCAGGGCAACGCGCACAGGGTCTATCTGGTCGCTCAAGGTCGCCCGCAACCGTGCTGTGACAAAAGCAATATCATGCGGGCGGTCGTAGTTCGGCGCAGCGCGCGCTGTGGCTGAAACCACATAGGGGTTGGGATCGCGGTGATGGATCGCGGCGACCACATAGCCCTTTGATGCGAGATTTTCGGTCAGCCACGTCATCACGGCGGGAAGATTGCTATAGCCATGCGACACGACCACCAGCGGATGGGCACGGCCGCTGGGCTTTGCCCCGGCAACCGCCATGCCCGCTTGGGTGAAAACAGCCGGCGCCAGCGGAGGTTCACCCCATAGGGTGCCTCTGTAGGTCACACGCCGCGCGCGCTTGTCGACAATTGCCGGATACCAGATGTCGACGCGCAGCGCCCGGTCGCGCAGCACGACCTTGCCGGTTTTCGGATCTGCCTGCGCCAGATCGGGCTGGCTGGGATTGATCAGCGTTACAGTGCGAAAGCCGACGCCTGAGGTGCCCGGCTTTGCCAATTCCGGGGCGTCGATGCCGGGCACACTTGGCAGATTGGCGTGCGCAGCAGCAGCACATGGTGCCAAAAGCGCGCTAACGACCGCCCATATCCACCTAGCCATCATCCCCCCACTTCAATTATTTTGCCCACCAGCGCAACCAGGTGACGGAAAGGTTCAGCCGTGCCCTTGGCGTGACCTTTGCCGAATTTCTGCCGTTGTCAGTTCCGCAGCCGATCGATTGCCTGCGCCAGTGCCACGTACAGCTTGCCCATGTCGGACGATAGCAATGTCACCCCCAGTGGCGATCCCGCGCGCGTCGCAAGCACGTTGCGCAGCATCGCTTCGAAATCGTGGATGTAGCGATTCACCTGGTCGCGGAATTCGGGTTCCTCGTTGTAGTGCCGCGTGATCTCGCGGACTTCGCCGGCATCGAGCAGGCGCACGGCGCGGCGGGTGAAGACGCCACGGTCGCCTTTAAGATACGAGCCCCAGGCACTGTCGGTGACGTCGTTCGACAGGATCTTGGTTACGTCGATCGCGGTCGAATTGAGCGATTCGATGAGCAGCGCGACGCGGCGCGAGAAATTGTCGCGGTCGGCTTCCTCGATCTCGCTGCGCGCCTCGCCGATGCGCGCTTCGACCTGGGCGCTGGTCTCGGCAATGGTCAGCATCTGGCGCATCAACCGGTCCGACGCGGTGTTGGCCGAGGCGACGGCACGTTCGGCGGTGGCAGCGAGTTCGCCGATCTGCACCTCGACCTGGCTGGTGACGGCGTTCTGCAACGCTTCCTTGACGGCAGCCGACAGACGGTCGGCACTGTCGGGTACGACGGTAGCCAGTGCCGCGCGCGCGCGGTCTGCGGCGACTTGCGCGGTCTCGCGGACGCGGATCATGGCTTCGACAAGCGTATTTGCCGCTCCCTCGGCGATCTCGCGCGTGCGGCTGTCGGCTCCCTCAACGGCGGCGACGAGATCGTTCGCCGATGCGCGACCAGCGGCAAGACGGTTTTCCAGCTCGTTGCCCATTGCATCGAGCGCCTTGCGCTGGCCCGCAAGAAGCTTTTCGGCGTCGAGCAGCCGGTCGAGCGCGGCACTGGCTTCGCGTTCGATCCGCGCCACCTCAGGCGCCACTTCGGCGATCTTGCTGCGGCTGGCGTCGGCGCTGGTGTCGAGACGGGCGAACGCGGCAGGCAAGCTCTCCTCGATCTCGCGCGTCGTCGCGTCGAGGGCGGTCATCAGCGTCTCGGTCTTGCCGATCATGTCATCGGCCGCCGCCCCGCCGCGGTCGAGCGCCACGGCAAGTGTGCCCGCATGCGTCGCCAGACCCGACAGCGCAGTAGCGAGCCGCTGGTGCCGCCCCTCGGCGCCTTCGTCGATGGCTGCAAAGCGTTCGTCGATCCGGTCGATACCCGACGCGACGCCGTAAATCAGCCTGGTGCTGGTCGTTTCGTGATCTGCCAGCATCGCCCCGAGCTCTTCGAGCCGGCTCGTCACTTCCGCAACGCGTGCGGCGAGGGCCTCGCTCGCCTCGGCTCCGGTTCGGGCCAGCGCCGCTTCGCTCTGTTCGACCAGCGCGCGCATCGCGCTACCCTGCGCCTCCATGCCCTGCCGGGCGGCATCCCCGGCGGCGGCAGCGCGCAGAAGAGCCCCGTCGATCGCCGCAGTCATTGTCTGCGAGGCTTCGGTAAGGCGCGTGCTCGCGGTTTCGCTGACGCTATCGACGCGCGCGAGATGCGCCGCCAGTTTCTGTGCGGCACCCCCGGCCACTTCATCGGCCTCCCTGCTGCGCACAACCAAAGCAGCAACCTGAGCGTCGAGGGCACCGGCGCGCTCATGGGCCGCAAGCCCCGCCTGCTCCAGCGCCTCGGTTAGCGCCTGCGTCTGTTCTTGCGCTTTAGGCAGATCGCTGATCAGCGAAGCCATGTCGCCGCGTGCTGCCTGCGACGACTGGCGCAACAATTCGGCATCACGCGACAGCGTGGCAATGTCCCCGCGCAGATGATCGGCAACATTGCTCAGGCGCGCGGCGGCATCCTCGCCGATGGTGGTCAACTGCTCGGCTTGGGCGGCGATGTCGGCGCGCTCGGCTTCGATCCGCGCTGTGACATTGGCGATGATGGTTTCAAGCCGACCTTGTTCGCTGCGCAGCGCTGCGCTGACCCGGCCGAAGCGCGAGGCTTCGCTGCGGCTTGTCCGGACCCCGAGCAGGTAAATCAGTGCAATCAAAACCAGCGGAAGCGCAACGCCCTGGGTGAGCGCAACAGCGCTGGCCGGCGTCATCGGCTGTTCGAGTGCCGCCTGATTGGCGAGGACGAAGACGATGAACCATCCCAGTGCCGCGACCACGGCCAGTACGCCGCAAATGAGCGCACGCCGATCCGGAGTCGGTGCCTCCTCATCCAGCGCATCGACGTTAAACAGCGTCGCAGCGAGCGGCTCTAAAGCCACATTTTCTGCGTCGCCATGCCATTGGCTGGCAGCTTGCGATCCACCCATCATGCGCCCGTTTACCATAAGTTTTAAGATTTGCGAGAAGTGTTGAATCACAGCGCGATGCGTCTGTCGATAGGCAAGTTGCCGATAGGGGCGCCTTGGGATAGCCGCAGCGCTTGCTGCAGCTTGTCCTGCTGATCGCGCGAGGCCATCTGATCGCGCGAGGCCATCGCGCCGCCTTTGCAGTTGGCTGCCTGATCGCGTAGCGCCCGCCTGAGTTTGGGGCAGGCCGCAACTTGGGGCAAGTATGTGACACTGGCGGCATTGATCATTCTCGACGAGGACCGGCCAAAGGCGCCTGTGCTTGGGCTGTCATGGCCGGAGTTTCAGCTCCGCTGCGCCTTGAGGGCAGGGGCGCTGCACCTCGTCCTTGTCAGCGACCGGGTCACGCGCGACGTTGTGGAGGCCGTGGACCGGCTGCGCGGGGAGGGGCTGTCGACGACGCTTGCGCGCTCCAATGCGGAAGTGGCCGACTTGTTTCACCCGGATGAAGCCGTGCTTCTTCTGACCGGCAACCAGATCGTTAGCGATGGGCTGCTTGTCGGTCTCTTGCAGGCATCCGGGCCCATCCTGCTCTGTATCGAACCAGCGCGTGCCGGCCCCGGCCACGAATTGATCGACGCGCGCAGCCACTGGCTGGGCATCGGGCGGGTCGATGGAGCGCATGTGCGCGCGATCGCGCCGATGTCAGGTGATTGGGATCTCGGGTCGACATTGATGCGTAACGCCGTGGCCGTGCGGGCAAAACGGACCATGTTGACAGCCGATGACATGGTGTTGTCCGCAGCGGCACCCGCCGCAACGGCGCGCGCCATGGTCACCGCTGTATATGAACGTCCCCGAGGTTGGGGCGCGCGCTGGGTCACGGCACCGCTGTCGCTGATGATCGCGCGCAACTTTCCTGCATTACTGCCGTTGCTGGCGCGTACCGGGCCCTGGTTATCGCTTACAGCTTTCGCGCTATCGCCGCTCGTTCAGCTCGGGCAGTGGACCGCAGCGGCGCTCATTGTGTACCTATTGGCACTCCTCTTGTCTGCGCTGGTTGAACTTGCGGCGGCAGCGACAGGCATTCCCGTTCGTCACGCGCGGATCACGGCACATGCCCGCGATGCCACTGGCGTTGTCTTGCTTGCCCTCATCGTGGTGCGCATGCTGCCCGACCTCGCGCCGATCGTGTTGGGGGTCAACATTGCCGGCCTGCTCGCGCTGGCCGAACGCATTGCCGTTGACAAAGGGACTTCAACAGCCTGGTTTGCCGACATTGGCGGGTGCGCGCTCGTTCTTCTCATTGCCAGCTTTTTTGGGCAAACCGCGTTGCTTGCGGGACTGGGCGTCATGGCGGTGCAGGCCTTCATTACCGTCGCATTTCTTCAGAACAGGCTTAGCAGGGCTTTAACCTCGCCGCGCTAGAGCAGCACCATGTCGAACACTGTCCGGAATTTTGCGTGATTGACGTACCCGCGGATAAGGCGCGGGTAGCCGCCGATGGACGCCTGCTGGTCGCCGACGCGCGGTTGACGGCGCTCAACGCACGCGCGGGCGGCAGGATCGGCGCGCCGATCGCGGTTCCGTCGATCGCTATGCTCGCACATCTGGCGCAGACGTTGGCGCTTCCCGTCTCGCGCCTGGTGATCGCCGCCGACGGCGACGAAGACCTCGAATTGCGCGTCCAGGCCAGGCTCGAAAACGAGGAAGTTTCGCTCACGGTCGACGGCTGGACGCGCCGACCCCGGCGTTCGTCATGGCTGGTTGCGGCGCCGTCTCATGCACCTTTTGATGATGCCGCGATCGGCGCCTGGACTTGGGCGACGGACGGCAAGTTGCGTGTGACCGAGGCGGTTTTTTCCTCCGAAGATGCCAATGCGTTGCGCGGATCGGATTTTTTGGGTCAACCGCTGACGCGCCTTGTCCGCTTTGTCGAGGATGCCGAAGGCGATATGCCGATCCTGGCCGCGCTTGCGACAGGTTCATCGTTCAGGCGGCAACGGGTGGTACGTCGCGACCTGCCCCTGACGGAGTTCGAACTTTCGGGCGATGCGCGCACCGATGAGGCCGGGCGCTTTGCTGGGTTTTCTGGGCAAGCCCATATCATTGGGTCGACCCAAGATGCCGCACCCGACGGGACCGGCACTGTCAGGTCCACCGATTTAGCCGACCGCCTGGGTCAGGTTTTGCGCGCACCGCTCGATCGAATCGTCGCGCGTGCTGACACGATCAGCGCGCAAGCAGACGGGCCGCTCCGTCGTGACTATGCCGACTATGCCGGCGATATTGGAAGCGCTGCGCGGCACTTGCTCGCGCTTGTCGACGACCTCACCGATTTGAACGCGGTCGAGCGTCCCGACTTTGCGATCGCAGGCGAACCCGTGGATCTGGCCGATATCGCGCGCCGTGCCGCCGGGCTGCTCGGCGTGCGCGCCGGCGACAAACAGGTGCGGATCGATCGACCCGGCGGCGACGAAGTGCTGATGGCGCGCGGCGATTTCCACCGCGTCCTTCAGATTCTGGTAAACCTGCTGACCAATGCCGTGCGTTATACCCCCAAAGGCGGCATGATATGGTTGCGCACCGAACAGGACGGCGAAACTGCCGTGGTTATCGTCGCGGATCAGGGCAGGGGCATCGCCATTGAGGATCACGCGCGCGTGTTTGACAAGTTCGAGCGCGTCGATCCGTCGGAGGCAGGCGGCAGTGGGCTTGGCCTTTATATTTCGCGGCGGCTGGCGCGGGCCATGGGCGGCGACATCACGCTCGACAGCGCGCCGGGGCAGGGTGCCCGATTTATCCTGACCCTGCCCGTAGCATGACTGACGTGCTTAGCGCTGGGCCACCGGCACGTAGTCGCGCTGCGCGGGACCAGTGTACAGCTGCCTTGGACGACCGATTTTCTGCTCAGGATCGCTGATCATTTCGTTCCACTGGGCAACCCAGCCGACGGTCCGGGCGAGGGCGAACAGCACAGTGAACATCGTCGTCGGGAAACCGATCGCTGACAGGATGACGCCCGAATAGAAATCGACGTTAGGGTAGAGCTTCTTGTCGATGAAATACGGGTCGTTGAGCGCAATCTGCTCGAGTTCGCGGGCCACATCGAAGATCGGGTCGGTGACGCCCAGCTCCTTCAACACCTCGTCCGCCGTCCGCTTCATGACGGTGGCTCGGGGATCGAAATTCTTGTACACGCGGTGGCCAAAACCCATCAGGCGGAACGGGTCGTCCTTGTTCTTGGCGCGCGCGATGTATTCCGGAATCCGGTCGACCGTTCCAATCTCGCGCAGCATTTCGAGCGCCGCCTCGTTCGCGCCGCCGTGCGCCGGGCCCCACAGACACGCAATGCCCGCCGCGATGCAGGCGAACGGGTTTGCGCCCGACGAGCCGGCCAGTCGGACGGTCGAGGTAGATGCGTTCTGTTCGTGATCGGCGTGCAATATGAAGATCTTGTCCATCGCCTTTTCGACGACCGGATTGACTTCATAGGGCTCGGCGGGATTGCCAAAGGTCATGCGCAAGAAGTTGCCCGTGTAGGACAGACTGTTCTGCGGATAGAGGAACGGCCGGCCAACACTATACTGAAAAGACATGGCGGCGATCGTCGGCATCTTTGCGATCAGGCGGTGTGACGCAATCATGCGCTGCGTTGGGTCGGTGATGTCGGTTGAATCATGATAGAATGCCGACAGCGCGCCGACAACGCCGCACATGATCGCCATCGGGTGCGCGTCGCGGCGGAACCCGCGGTAAAAGGTCGCCATCTGTTCATGCAGCATCGTGTGGCGCGTGATTGTGTTGGTGAACGAGTCGAGGGTTTTCTTGTCGGGCAGATCGCCGTTCAGGAGCAGGTAGCTGACCTCCATGAAGTTCGACTGTTCGGCGAGTTGGTCGATCGGATAGCCGCGATGGAGCAGTACGCCGGCGTCACCGTCGATATAAGTGATCGCCGATTCGCAGGCGGCAGTGCTCGTGAAGCCGGGGTCATAAGTGAAAGCGCCTGTCTGCGCATACAGCTTGCGGATGTCGATGACATCAGGGCCGACGCTGCCGGACAGTACCGGGTAGTCGAAATCCTTGCCAGCGATTGAAAATTTCGCGCTTTGCGCCATGTCCGTGGTTCCTTGGCCCTGGTGTCTAGATAACCGGTTCGGGTCGCGCATTGCGCCCCGCAATCGCATCGTCAAGCCGTGCCAGCGCCTCTTGTCGTCCGAGAAGCGCCAGAACGTCAAAAATCCCCGGCGAGGTCGTCCGTCCCGTCAGCGCCGCGCGTAACGGTTGAGCGATCTTGCCCAGCCCCAATTCTGCTTCCTCAGCCACCTGCCGCACGGCTTCTTCGAGTGCGGTCAGTGACCATTCGCTGGCATTGGCCACGGCGTTACGCACCTTTCCAATCAGCGCGACCCCGCCAGATGATAGCAGGGCAGCTGCCGCTTCGTCGAGAGCCAGCGGGCGCATGCCGAACAGGAAACGCGCGCCGTCGGCAAGCTCGATCGTCGATTTCGCGCGCGGCTTCAAAACCGGCATTGCGCGGGTCAACAACGCAAGATCATCGATGCCCAGCATTGGCGCAACAATGGCGGCCAGCCGCATATCATCGGCCTCGCGCAAGTAATGGCCATTGATATTGTCGAGCTTTTTCGTGTCGAAGCGCGACGGCGACCGTCCGACCGCACCGATGTCGAACCACGCGATCGCCTGGTCGCGCGAAATAATCTCGTCATCGCCATGTCCCCAGCCAAGCCGGAGAAGATAGTTGTTCAACGCCTCGGGCAGGATCCCTAGCTCGTCGCGATACGCCTCGACCCCCAGTGCACCGTGCCGCTTCGACAGCTTGGCGCCGTCCGCGCCGTGGATCAGGGGGACATGTGCGTAGGTGGGCTCCGGCCAGCCCACTGCACGAATCAGCGCCAGTTGCCGGAAGGCGTTGTTGAGATGGTCGTCGCCCCGGATGATATGCGTCACGCCCATGTCGTGGTCGTCGACGACGACGCTGAGCATATAGGTCGGCGTGCCGTCCGAACGCAGGAGCACGAAGTCGTCGAGCTCGGCATTCTGCACAGTCACCGGGCCCTGCACGCGGTCCTCGATTGTGACTTCGCCGGTCTGCGGTGCTTTCAGGCGGACGACGTAGGGCAGATCAGGCGCGTCCGTGCGGTCGCGCCAGCGGCCATCATAGCGCATCGGCTGTTTGGCGGCTCGCTGGGCCGCGCGCATTTCCTCAAGCTCTTCCGATGTTGCGTAACAGCGATAGGCATGGCCGTTTGCGAGCAATGCGTTGGCGATTTCGGCGTGGCGCGGGGCACGGCTGAACTGATAGATTTCGGGCCCGTCCCAATCGAGGCCAAGCCAGCGCATCCCGTCCAGGATCGCCTCGATCGCCGCGTCGGTCGACCGCGCACGGTCGGTATCCTCGATGCGCAGCAGGAAGGTGCCGCCGTGGTGACGGGCATAGAGCCAGTTGAACAGCGCCGTGCGCGCGCCGCCGATGTGCAGAAACCCCGTGGGTGACGGGGCAAAGCGCGTGACAGGAGGGTTTGCGTTCAAGCGGGAGGTGTTCCAAAAAATTGCATCATGATTGCCGTGATGGACTTTGCCCCTAGCACCGATGCTGCACCGCGCAAATCGGCGGCGATGAACCGCGTCAAGCACTGGCTCGAGGTGCTGCGAGATCAGCTGCCGCTCTGGCTCTCCTTCGCGTTTGGAACGGGCGCTGCGGCCTGATTCTCCCTGCCATTACAGGATGCCTGATCGGCTGGCTTGTGGTGATGGCGCCCCGGTGGCGGGAGCGCCTCTTGCACCACCGTCCGCTCGCCCATCATCGGCTTGTCTCCGCATCACAGCAGAAACATTGAGTCAGCTCATCATGGCAACTGCAAGGCCGACTTCTTCAACGCAATCCAGCCAGCTGCGGCCGCTTCATAGTCAAGCGTCAGAACCGCTTCATTGACTGACGAAATCGCCCCCCGCTCAACCCTCGCCAGCACGGCGTTGCTTTTCAATAACTGAGACCGACACGTGCCGCTTTGATCAGTGGTACCTTCTCAGCAGGCCGGCCAGTTTCCCCTGCACCTGCACCTGATGCGCGCTGTAGATCTGGGGCTCATAGGCCGCATTGGCGGGGTCGAGCCGCACGCGGGCCCCGTCGGGGCGGAAGTATTTGAGAGTGGCTTCGTTGTCGTCGATCAGCGCGACCACAATTTCGCCGTCGCGGGCCGTGCTGGTCTTGCGGATGAGGGCATAATCGCCGTCGAGAATGCCCGCCTCAACCATGGAATCGCCCGATACCTCCAGCGCATAATGTTCGCCCGGGCCGAGCAGCGCGGCGGGGACGGGCAGGGTCATGTCGCGTTCCATCGCCTCGATCGGCATGCCGGCCGCGATGCGGCCGTGCAGCGGCAGTTCAATAATGTCGTTTGCTGGCTGCGGCAGCCGTTTCGGCATCTCGATGACGTTATCGGGCCTGGCGACATCGGGCCTGACGACATCGGGCCTGGCGTTATCGGGCCTGGCGTTATCGGGCCTGGTGACCGGCGTCTTGGCGACGACCCCGCCCTCGGGCAATTTCGTCACTTCGAGCGCGCGGGCGCGATTGGGCAGGCGGCGGATGAACCCGCGTTCCTCGAGCGCGGAGATCAGGCGATGGACCCCTGATTTCGACTTGAGGTCGAGCGCGTCCTTCATTTCCTCGAAAGAGGGTGACACGCCGGTTGCAGCCAGGCGGTCGTTGATGAAACAGATCAGCTCGTGCTGTTTACGGGTCAGCATTTCGGGTCCTCCACGGGAACGAACGCGAAACGTCTAGGGAACGCTTGAATCTTGGTCAAGCCCCTTTTGTTCTACCCCCAACGGCTTGTGTCAGCTGAGCAGGATAGCCTCTACCGATAGCCCTTGCGCGGCTGCTGCGGACCCCGCTTCGCGAATGATCAGGGCATCGGCACGCGCCAGGCTCGACAGGACGCCGCTGTCGATCGAGGGCAGGGGGGCAAGGCCGCCGCCGTCCCACCTTGCGCGGACGAAGTCGGTGCGGGGGCCTACAGCAGCGAGTTGTCCCGTGCAGGTCGCAGAAATCCGGCGTGGCAAGGGATTTCGCGCGCCCGACAGATGCCGGACGAGCGGCACGAGGAACAACGTGGCCGTCACAAAGGCGCTCACCGGATTGCCCGGCAAGCCGAGTGCGATCGTGTCGCCGAGTTTCCCGGCCATCAGCGGCTTGCCGGGCCGCATCGCGACTTTCCAGAAATCGATGGTCGCGCCCAGATCGAGCAACACGGGCCGCACCAGGTCATGGTCGCCGACCGAAGCACCGCCGCTGGTGACGAGGATGTCACAGGCGCTGGCCTGCGCAAAAGCAGCTGCCAGCGCCGCCCGGTCGTCGCGGACGATGCCGAGATCGACACTATCGACCGGGAGCGCGCGCAGGAGCGTAGTAAGCATCGGCGCGTTCGAATTGGGCAGCTGGTCGTCGCCCGCCTCCGCCCCCGGGGGCACGAGTTCGTTCCCCGTCGAGAGCAGCGCGACGCGTATCCGGCGGTGCACCGCGACCTGACCATGGCCGCCCATCACCGCAAGCGCGAGCGCGGCGGGACCAAGTTCGTCGCCCGCGGCAAGCAAGCGGTCATTCCGCGCAAAGTCCGATCCGGCACGGCGGATATGGGCGCCGATGTGCGGCGGACCTTCGCCGGTCCGGGTCAGCGCGTCGCCCTTACGCGCGACCTCTTCCTGGATGATAACGGTATCGGCGCCGAGCGGTACGGCGGCGCCGGTGAAGATGCGCACTGCTTGGCCCTGCGCGACCTGTCCAGCGAAGGGCTGACCCGCTGCAGATTCTCCGATCACACGCCAGGGCCCGGGCAGATCGTCGTAACAGATGGCATAGCCGTCCATTGCAGAGAGGTCGCGGTTCGGTTGGGTGCGACCGGCGACGATGTCGCGGGCGGCCCAACGTCCGGCCGCGTCGCCGATGGCGACGCTTTCGATCGCAACGGGCGCGCCAAGGGCAAGAATGCGCGCCTGTGCTTCTTCGGGCGTAATCACGCCGCGGTCGCGCCCGATGTCCAGGCACCCGACTTGCCGCCGGTCTTGGCGCGCAGCCGGATCCCCTCGATCCGCATGCCGCGGTCCATGGCCTTGGCCATGTCGTAGAGCGTCAAAAGGGCCACAGACACCGCGGTCAGCGCTTCCATCTCGACGCCGGTCGGGCCCGTGACGCGCGCGGTGGCGGTGGCGGTGATCGCGGTCTCGCCCAGCACGAAGTCAAGCGTCACCGACGACAGCGACAAGGGGTGGCACAGTGGGATCAGGTCGCTGGTTTTCTTGGCGGCCATGATGCCGGCGACGCGCGCGACGGCAAGGACGTCGCCCTTTCTGGTGGTGCCGTCGCGGATCGCGGCCAGTGCCTGCGGCGACATGTCGATGCGCCCTTCGGCCACGGCTTCACGCGCAGTATCGGCCTTGGCGGACACATCGACCATGCGCGCCGCGCCACTGTCGTCGAGATGGGTGAGGCCCGTCATGCGCCGGTCAGCAGCTGACGGGTGGCGGCCGCGACATCGATCTGGCGCATCAGGGTTTCGCCGACAAGGAAGGTCCGGACGCCATGCTCGCTCATCGCGCGAAGGTCGCTATGGCCCGTCAGCCCGCTCTCGGCGACGAAGGTGACATCGGCTGGCGCGCAGCCCACCAGTTCATAAGTACGTGCAAAATCGACCGAAAAATCCCTGAGATCGCGATTGTTTACACCGATAAGGCGTGACCGCAGCTTCAGCGCGCGGTCGAGTTCGGCTGCGTCGTGTACTTCGACCAAGACATCCATCCCCCGATCGATCGCCGCGCCCTCGAGTTCGCCCGCCAGCGTATCGTCGACAGCGGCCAGGATAACGAGGATCGCGTCCGCCCCGATTGCGCGCGCTTCGGCGACTTGCCAGGGATCGAGCATGAAATCCTTGCGCAGGACGGGCAGGGTGCAGGCTGCGCGGGCGGCAACGAGATAGTCCTCATGCCCCTGAAAATAGGGCGCATCGGTCAGGACCGACAGGCATGCCGCGCCGCCCGCCTGATAGGCTGCGGCATGCGATGCCGGGTCGAAGTCGGCGCGGATCAACCCCTTTGACGGGCTGGCCTTCTTGACCTCGGCAATCAGCGCAAAGCCCGTCTCGGCCTTGCGCTTCAGCGCTGAGTGGAACCCGCGCGGCGCCGACTGGCTTCCAGCGAGGGTTTCGAGGTCGCTGACCGACCACAGCTGCTTGCGTCGTGCCACTTCATCGCGCGTGGCCGCACAGATTTCGGTGAGCTTGTTCATCGGTAGGCGATCCAGCAGTCGAGCAACGTATTGGCAAGCCCCCGGTCAATGGCCTCAGCCGCTTCCTCGATGCCGTCGCGCCAGTCGCTCGCGTGGCCAGCGATGGTCAGCGCGCCTGCCGCGTTGAACAGCACCGCATCGCGATAGGCACCGTGCTCGCCCTTCAGCATCCGGCGCAGCGCCGCGGCGTTGAATGCCGCGTCACCGCCCCGCAAGGCGACGAGCGGGTGGCGCGCCAGGCCGACGTCCTCGGGTGTGACCCGCACGGGTGGCTGGCCCAGGCGCAGCACCGTGCTGGGGCCGCCGACTGACAGTTCGTCGAGCGGCTCATCGCCCGCCACGAGCATTGCATCGGCCATGCCGAGCAGCATCAGCGCCTCGCCATAGACCGGCAGAAAGTCCGGTCGGGCAACCCCGATCAGCTGTCGGGTGACGCGCGCCGGATTGGAGGCAGGGCCCGTGAGGTTGAAGATGGTGCGCCGCTGGATCGACTTGCGGATGGGGGCAAGCCGCGCGAGCGCCGGGTGGTGCTTTTGCGCGAACAGGAAAGCAATGCCGAGGTCGGCAAGCGTCGCTTCGGCCGTTGCCGACGCACGGTCGAGGTCGAGGCCCAGCGCCTCCAGCGTGTCGGCCCCGCCAGCCTGTGAGGAGGCCGCGCGGTTGCCGTGCTTGGCGACGGGCACGCCACAGGCCGCAACAACGATCGCGACTGCTGTCGATACGTTGACGCTGTTGCTCATGTCGCCGCCGGTGCCGCAGACGTCGATCGCGCCCTCAGGAGCCGCCACGGAGATCATGCGGGCGCGGATCGCGGTGACAGCGGCGGCAATCTCGACGGCGGTTTCGTCGCGCAACGACATGGCGAGCAGGAAGTCGCGGATTGCCTCGTCGCCGATGGCGCCGTCGAGCATGGCGTCAAAGGCAACGCATGCCGCGTCGGCAGTCAGGGCCATCGACGCGTCGGGCAGGGTCACGCGCGCGCCTTCGTCTGCAAGCCGGCCAGGCGCATGAAGTTTGCGAGCATCGCGTGACCATGTTCGGTCGCGATGCTTTCGGGATGGAACTGGACGCCGTGGATGGGCAATGTTGCGTGACGGAACCCCATGACATGGCCGTCGTCGCTGGTTGCATTGACGACCAGATCGGCCGGGATGTTCTCGACGACAAGCGAGTGATAGCGCGTGGCGGTAAAGGGGGAGGGCAGATCGGTGAACAGGCCGCTGCCGTCGTGCGTCACCGCACTTGTCTTGCCGTGCATCAGCCCACCGCGCACGACATGCCCGCCAAAATGCTGGCCGATTGCCTGGTGGCCGAGGCAGACGCCGAGAAGGGGCCGTCCCTCACGCGCGCACGCCGCCACGAGATCGAGCGATATCCCGGCCTCATTGGGGGTGCAGGGGCCGGGCGAGATCAGGAAGGCCTGCGCGTCCGACGACATCGCCTGGCCGACGCTAAGGGCGTCATTTCGCACAACTTCGACCTCTGCGCCCAATTCCAGCATATAATGGACGAGGTTCCAGGTGAAGCTGTCATAGTTGTCGATGACAAGGATCATGGCACCCCAATGCCGCAATCGCACGCGGCTGCAAGTGATCTTTGACGTTCGACCATTTCGCAAGAGTAGCTTTGACCACACCCATGGCCTATCTCGACCCCAAATCCCATTTTGCGATCAAGGATCGGCTGCGCAGCTGGTTCGAAGGCCGTGGCTTCGGCCTGGATTCGGCGTCCGGCGGCAAGGCCAGCTGGCAGGAAAAACTATATACCGAAGTCGGTGATTTCATCTTCGACAACCGGCTCGATCCGACGCCAAACAATTACGATCTGGCATTCCAGTTCCGCATGGCAAACAATGCGCGGCTCGTTGCCGCTATCCGACGCGAAATCGATGAGACCGGGGAGCTCGATGCGGACGCCGCCGAACGGATATTCGCCGAATATGGCGGGCCGATCAGCGCCGAGGCCCTGACCCGTTTTGCCGAGCGCATCGAGGCACAGGCCGAAGGACTGGCATCAATTGCCCATAAGTCGGCTGACGATGCCAAGGATTTCAGCACGGCGCTCGAGCGCGAAGTCTCAGCTGGCGGTGAAGTGGCCACGATCGTCGGGCTGACCGAGGCGATGGTCGCGCGGACCCGCCACGCTGAGGCGCAATTGCTCCAAGCCCGAAAGCAGTTGACCGGGCTGCGCACGAGCCTTGTCGATGCACGGCGTTCCGCCGACGTCGACCCGCTGACCGATTTGCCCAACCGGCACGCCTTCAAGTGCGATATGGAGGTGCTGATCGACAAGGCACAGACCTCAGGCGAGCCGCTTTCCGTAGCCTTTTGCGACATTGATCATTTCCAGCGGTTCAATGATCAACATGGCCATGAAACAGGCAACCGCGTACGCCGCTATGTTGCCGCGACCCTTGCCAAGGCGTTCGCAGCCCGCGGGCTCGTTGGCCGGTTTGGCGGCGAGGAGTTTGTCGTGGCGCTTCCTGGCTTGTCGATCGACGATGCCCACGATGCGATAAACGCAACCCGCCTGAAGCTTTCCGAGCGCCATCTCTTTGCAATGGCCGATTATGCCGCGCTGGGCAGGATCAGCTTTTCGGCCGGTGTGACGACCATGACGCAAGGTGACGGCTCGACCGAATTGTTGCGCCGCGCCGATGAAGCGCTCCACCGCGCCAAGGCCGCCGGGCGGAACTGCGTGATCATCGGCTGATCCGTAGGTCGCTTACTGGCCGAAACGTGCTTCCTGTGCCACCCGCACCGCCTCACGTGCAGCCGCCATCAGTGCGCCGGCCTTTGCTTCGCATTCGCGCTGTTCATAGTCAGGGTTCGAATCCGCAACGATGCCCGCGCCTGCCTGCACGTGCATGACGCCGTCTTTGACGACCGCCGTGCGCAGCACGATGCAGCTGTCCATGTTGCCGTCGGGTGAGAAATAGCCGACGCCGCCGGCATAGGCACCGCGCGTCTCGGGCTCGAGCTCGGCAATCACCTCACACGCGCGCACTTTCGGCGCCCCGCTCACAGTGCCTGCCGGAAAGCCCGCAAACAGTGCGTCGAGCGCGTCCCGGACCGGCGAGAGCTTGCCCACGACGTTCGAGACGATGTGCATGACATGGCTGTAGAATTCGACCGTGTAGCTGTCTGTCACGGTCACGCTGCCAGCTGTGGCCACGCGTCCGACATCGTTGCGGCCAAGATCGAGCAGCATGAGGTGCTCTGCGCGCTCCTTGGGATCGGCAAGCAGGCTCGCACGGTTCTCCGCATCCTCGATTGCCGTCTTGCCCCGTGGGCGGGTGCCCGCGATCGGCCGGATCGTGACTTCGTCGTCGCGAACGCGAACAAGAATCTCGGGACTGGAGCCGGTCAGCGCAAAACCTGGTAGGTCGAGATGGTAGAGGAACGGCGATGGATTGATCCGCCGCAGCGCGCGATAAAGATCGAATGGCGGCAGTGTGAAGGGCAATGTGAACCGCTGGGCGAGCACGACCTGGAAGATGTCACCGGCGGTGATATAGTCTTTTGCGCGGGCAACCATCGCGGCGTAACGGCCGGGCGGAAGGACCGGTTCAGGCGTCGCCCCGGCGGCTGTCGGGGCCGCAGCCAGTAGGCGCACCCTATCGCCGCTTTCGGCCCCGACGTCCGCTGGGGTGACGTAAGGTCTTGATATCCGGGCCATTGTGGCTTCGATGCGATCGACAGCATCAACCAGCTCGCCGCCAGGCCAGACCGGCGAGACAATGAACAGCCGGTCCGCCAGCCGGTCGAACACCAGCACTACCGTCGGGCGCACGAACATCATGTCGGGCAGGTTCAGCGGGTTGGCTGGCGGGCGGGGCAGGTCTTCGACAAGGCCAACTGTCTCATAGCCGAAATAGCCGACGAGGCAGGCGAGCGCGCTGGGCAATCCTTCCGGTACGTCGATGCGACACGAGCCGACGAGCACCCGCAACGCTTCGAGCGTCGATCCGTCAAGGGGCTCGAATGTATCTCGATCCGTGAGCCAGCGCTTGTTGACTTCCGCCTGCTGGCCTTGCGCGCGGAATACCAGATCGGGCGCCAGACCGATCAGGCTATATCGCCCGCGAACGGCGCCGCCCTCCACCGATTCGAGCAAGAAGTCGCCACGCCCGCTTTCGATCAGCTTGAGCGCGGCCGATACCGGCGTCTCTGTATCGGCGACCATATCGCGCCAGACCAGCGCCGGCTTGCCAGCGGCGAGGAGCTGGCCTGCCGCCGCGTCGCGCACAGCGACCGTGTCCGTCACCGGGCGCTTTTCATCGGCCGCGGCCCGTCAGCGTCGCCTTGAGCCTGGCAAGACCTGCGTCGTTCTTCTTGGCACCGACCTGAGCGCGAATGGCATTGGCGAATTGCTGGACATACTCGTCGCCCACAGCGCCGGACAGTTGCTGCTGGGTCGCCTGGATGAGGCCAGGCGCCGTGCGCGCGTCACCCGCCACGATCTTGTCGAGATAGACGACGTACCAGCCCTGCTTGCCGTCAACCTGCAGCGCACGGGCACGCTTTTCCGGCATGGCGAACATCATCGCGAGAGGCGGCGGGACCTTGCCCTGTGCCTGTGCAATATCGAGGCGCCGGGCCCCAGCGGGCTGAACCGCGGGCAGCGAGACGCCGACGGCCTTGATCGCGGCCTCGAACGGCGTTCCTCCATTGACGGCAGCGACAATCTTGTCTGCCGCGACCTTGGCGGCCTTTGATCCCTTGTCGATCTGGACGTCGGCGATGACCATGGGGCGCAATTCGGCGAGTGGCTTTGGCGCCGCGGGCACCTTTCGGTCGAGCTTCCAGAGCACATAGCCCGCCTCGCCGGCAAGCGTTGCGACGGCAGGATCGTCTTCGGGCTCGGCGCGAAACGCCTCCGTCAGGAAAGCGGTCACTTCGGGCCCGGCCTTGTAGCCGGGCGTGTCGATCGCAACGCCGCCACCGGTCAACACGGGTGTGGTCTCGGCCGTCAGCCCGTGCTTCTTGACGAGTTCGTCGAACGTGACGCTTTGCCCCGCTTCGTCCTCGATGCCGACGATGAATTCGGCGATCAGCCGCTTTTCCTTCTGTGCGGTAAGGTCAGCCGCCAGCGTCGTGCGGACGGCCGAAAGCGGCGTCGCCGCGACACTCTGGACGGCATCCACGCGGACCACATGGAAGCCGAGGCCCGACCGCTCGACGGCAGCAAAACCGCCCTTGGGTGCAGCAAAGGCCGCATCGGCAACCTTTGCGCCAGTCAGCTTGGCAAAAGCGCTCTTGTCGGTCATGGCCACGGTCAGCGCATCGCGCCCCAAGCTCTTGCCGGCATCGGCCAGCGACATGCCGCCCTTGATCTTGGCGAGCAGGTCGTTGGCGATCGCCTGGGTGGGGACGATGAACTGGGTGAAGGCGCGGTTGTCGCGGGCTTTGTACGTCACATTTGCGTCATAGGCCGACTGGATTTCGGCGTCCGTCGCGGCCGCTTTTGCGGCAACACGTGATTTGTCGAACCGCGCATAGCGGACCACGCGCCGCTCCGGCAGCGTATAGCGCGCGATGTTGCGCTGATAGAAGATCTGCAATTCGGTGTCGGTGGGTGCGGTGGTGGGTTCGAACGCCTTGCTGGGCACAACGGCAATCTGGCCGCTGCGGCTCTCGAGCAGCAGCGACGCATAAGGCATGATCAGCTTTTCGGGCACGCGCGCCGCGCCTGCTGCCGGCAGCGCCAGCATCTTGGTCAGCGCCTCGCGGCCAAAGTCTTCGCGGACGATCTTCTCGCTCAATTTGCGCGCCGACAACACCTGGGCGAATACGGTCTGGTCGAACCGGCCCGTCGGACCGTTGAAGGCGGCGATGCTCGAGATTGCGCCGTCGACCAGTTTTTTGCTGGCAACCATCCCCTGTTGCGCCGCGAAGATTTCAAGCGCGCGACCGGTCATCGTCAGGTCGACGGTCTTTTCCACGCCGCCGCTGGCCACGAACTGGCTCATGTCCATTTCGGGATTGCGCTGACGCTCGCCCTCGAGCTGGTTCTGCACGCGGCGCGCAATTTCAACTTCTTCGATGGCCTTGCCGCCCACCGTGGCGACGGCACCACCGCCTGTCAGCGACGAAGCGCCGAAACTGCTCTGGCCCTCATACAAGGTCACGACAAAGGCGATCAGGATCAGGGCGAAAACGCCGATGCCGATCGGGGATTTCGAGAAACGGCGGAAAAGACCGAGCATGTTTTGACCTTGAGCGGGTGAGCACGCCCCCATAGAGGTGGGGTATGACCTTTCGCAAGCTTATCGCAGGAAACTGGAAGATGCACGGCAGCCTGGCCGCGCTGTCCGAGATCGATGTCATTTCCACAGCCGCGCATGGACGCCAGGTGGATGTCGCCATCTGCCCACCGTTCACGCTGATTGCATCTGCAACCGGGCGCGGTATCGCCATCGGCGCGCAGGACTGCCATCCGGCGGCCAAGGGCGCACATACCGGCTGCGTGTCGGCCGCAATGCTGGTCGAGGCGGGTGCGACCTATTGCATCGTCGGGCATAGCGAGCGTCGCGCGGACAATCACGAGACCGATGCCGAAGTGAAGGCCAAGGCCGAGGCGGTGATTGCGGCAGGCATGACGGCGATCGTCTGCGTAGGCGAAACCGTCGACCAGCGGCAGGCGGGGCAGGCGGTATCCTTGGTCGAAGCGCAACTTGCCGGGTCGCTGCCCGACGCGCGCGAGACCCTGATCGTCGCTTATGAACCCGTCTGGGCGATCGGCACGGGCCTCACACCATCGGCCGCCGACGTTGCCGAAATGCACGCCGCCATCCGCGCGATCGTGGGTCCTGATGTGCGCATTCTCTATGGCGGATCGGTCAAGCCGTCGAACGCGGCGGCGCTGCTCCACGTCGCCAATGTCGATGGCGCGCTGGTGGGCGGGGCGAGCCTGACCGCAGCGGATTTCGTGCCGATTATCGAGGCCGCCTGACGCGTGGTTGTAACACGGGCCGCGCGCGGCTATCTGCGCGGCTCCTCATTCATCACCAGATAGAAAACGTGCGCTCATGCTGACCTTCCTTCTTGTCATCCAGGCAATCGTCGCCGTCCTGCTGGTCGGGGTTATCCTGATGCAGCAGTCGGAAGGCGGCGGACTCGGCATGGGCGGCAGCCCGACTGGTCTCATGTCGGCGCGCGGCGCGGCCGATTTCCTGACCCGGGCGACGACGATCCTGGCAACTTTGTTCATCAGCCTGTCGATCCTGCATGCGGTGCTCGCGACGCGCACGGGCGCAGGGGTGTCGACGATCGACACCTCGCTTGCCCGCCCGCAGGCGCCCGTGGCACCGCCGCCGGCGACGCAGCCGGGCGCGCCCGCCACTGGCCAACCGGTGGAAGCTGCGCCGATGGTGCCGCTGGCCACTGCGCCCGCGCCGACCGCCGTGCCCATGGCAACGGCCAAGCCGAAGGCCGAAGTCGTGCCTGCGCGCGCACCGCGTAACGCGAGCGCACCGCCACCCTTGGCCTCGACCGTGACGCCATCGATCCCGAAGGCGGCAGGGTCGACCGCGCCGTCGACGACACAGGGTCCGCCGAGCAATTCCAACTAAATTGCGTCAAGCCGGATTCGCCACCTTGCCCTTTGCAGGCAGGGACCGCTAAGCGCATCCTCCCATGGCGCGGTTCATTTTTATTACCGGCGGCGTGGTTTCCTCGCTTGGCAAAGGGCTAATGGCGGCGTCGCTTGCCGCGCTTTTGCAGGCGCGCGGCTATCGTGTTCGTATCCGGAAGTTCGATCCCTATCTCAACGTCGATCCCGGCACGATGTCGCCGTATCAGCACGGCGAAGTCTATGTGACCGACGATGGCGCAGAGACCGACCTCGACCTTGGCCACTACGAACGCTTCACCGGTGTCGCGTCGCGCCAGTCGGACAATGTGACTTCGGGCCGCATCTACCAGCAGATCATCCAGCGCGAGCGGCGCGGCGATTACCTGGGGGCGACCGTGCAGGTCATCCCGCACGTCACCGACGCGATCAAGGCGTTTGCGCTGAACGATATCGAGGATCTCGACTTTGTTCTGTGCGAGATCGGCGGGACGGTCGGCGACATCGAATCGCTGCCCTTCATCGAGGCGATCCGCCAGCTGCGCAACGAACTGGGGCGCGGCAACAGCGTGTCGATCCATGTTACGCTCGTACCGTTCATCGCGGCCGCCGGCGAATTGAAGACCAAGCCGACGCAGCATAGCGTGCGCGAACTGGCGGCGCTTGGTGTCCAGCCCGACGTCCTTGTCTGCCGGTGCGAGCAGTTCCTGCCGGATAGCGAACGCGCCAAGATCGCCCTGTTCTGCAACGTCCGCAAGGAAGCGGTCATTCCCGCGCTCGATGCGAAATCGATCTACGCCGTGCCGCTGCAATACCATCGCGAGGGGCTCGACGAGGAAGTGCTGCGCGCTTTCGGCATCGAAGCGCTCGCCGACCCCGATCTGTCGCGCTGGTCCAAAATCGAGGAACGCCTTGCCAATCCCGAAGGCGAAGTGACCATTGGCGTCGTCGGCAAGTATGTCGGGTTGCCCGATGCGTACAAGTCGCTGCACGAAGCGCTGGTCCACGGCGGTATCGCCAACAAGGTCAAGGTCAACATCAAATGGCTCGATGCCGAGCTGTTCGAGGGCGACGAGGACCCCGCCGCCCAGCTCGAACCGATGAACGCCATCCTCGTCCCCGGCGGCTTCGGCGAGCGCGGGTCGGAAGGCAAGATCGCGAGCGTCCGCTTTGCGCGCGAACGTGGGGTGCCGTTCTTCGGCATTTGCCTGGGGATGCAGATGGCCTGTATTGAAGGCGCGCGGAACACGGCCGGCATTGCCGAGGCCTCGACCACCGAATTCGGTGAGACGTCCGAACCCGTCGTCGGCCTGATCACCGAGTGGATGGGTGCCGAGGGCATCAACAAGCGCGCGGCGGGTGGCGACCTGGGCGGCACGATGCGCCTGGGGGCTTATGACGCGACGCTGGGCGGCAACAGCCAGGTGGCCAGCATCTACGGCACGACCGAAATCAGTGAGCGTCACCGCCATCGCTACGAAGTGAACGCGCATTACAAGGACGCGCTCGAATCGAACGGGCTGATCTTTTCGGGCATGTCACCCGACGGCACGCTCCCCGAAATCGTCGAACGGCCGGATCATCCGTGGTTCGTCGGCGTGCAGTTCCACCCGGAGTTGAAATCGAAGCCATTCGCGCCGCACCCCCTGTTCGCAAGCTTCATTGCGGCTGCCGTCAAGCAATCGCGGCTGGTCTGATACCCGACATCGCTGTCATGTGCCGCGTTCTGTTTCGTGCCATTCTGCTTCCAACCGCAACCGCACCGCTCCCCGCCTTCGCCCATTCGGAGAAACCCGCTGCCGCCCGCGAGCAGGCGGGTGACGCGATTGTTGTCACTGCCCGTCGTCGGGAGGGCACGCTGCAGGATGTCCCACTGCCCGTCAGCGTATTCAGCGAGAAACAGCTGACGTCGACGGGCACGTACAACATTAGCCGGGTCGCGCAGATCCAGCCGGTTATCCAGTTTTATTCGTCGAACCAGCGCAACTCGGCGATCTATATCCGCGGGCTTGGTGCGCCGCTGGGCCTCACCAACGACGGCACCTTGGCGCGCTTTCCCGATGCGCCGATCCGGTTGAATGCACCGGCATGACCGCGCCGACGAGCGCGCTGCCGGTCATTTGCCAAGGCATGATCGCGGGGGTCAAGGACATTTCCGGCGCGCAATTCGTGGGCGTTTTGAAATGGTCGCTGGCGTGGGGTGGGGAGTTCAACCGTCCGGTCAGAGGCAATGACGCGCAGCTCTACGTTGGGGCGGACGCCAGCTATCGGGCGTCCTATTCGTCGATCGCAACGCCTTCGCCCTATTTCGTGGTCGACGGCTACAACATCGCCAATTTCCGTGCAGGGTATCGCGACGGCAACAACTGGAACATCTTCGGCTGGGTCAAGAACGCGCTGAACGAGAAGTACCTCCGAACCAGCCGGGCAACAACGGGCTGGTCGTGGGGCAATTGGGCGATCCACGGACCTATGGCATCACGGTGGCGAAGAAATTCTGATTGCGCTAGGATCGTAACACCGGGCCAATGGCAGTCGCCCGGACACAGATGGACATTTCGACCGAGCTGGCCATCCAATTGCTGCCTTGTCCACGCGCGGCGGTGTCCGCGCGTCCGCAAGGCGAGACCTGATGAACGCATTCCCACGCCGCACGCTTGTGGCGCTCACCTTATCTTTCGCTCTTTTGGCGACTTCGACTCTGGCCGCTTCGAAGCGCCCGGTCGTGTTGTTCATCTGCGACTTCGGCACGGCCAAGAGCGCCATTGCCCGCGAACTTTTTCGACGACGCGCACAGGAGCGCGGCATCGATGTTACGGCGTTTTCCCGCGGCCTGCAGATCGAGGACCATATCTCGCCACTCCTCAAGGCCAGACTCGATGCGGAGGGTATCGACACCCGTCGTGACGGCTTCGCGGTGCTCACGACGCCAGACGTCCGTAGGGCGGATATCCTTGTCAGTTTCGCAACGCTGCCCAAAGCATATCAGACGCACAAGCTGCACGACTGGACGGTCCTGCCGTCGGTGAACGATGCCTGGCCCGCTGCCCGCGCCGATCTCGATCGTCGGATCGAGGCGCTCCTTGATGCTGTAGTCGCTCGCCGCGGCAGACGCTGATGTCCCACGGCATCAGCTTTTGCGAAGCGACCCGCGTCTGGCTCCGTATCGCGCTGCTCAGTTTCGGAGGGCCTGCCGGGCAGATCGCGGTCATGCACCGCATCCTGATCGACGAAAAGCGCTGGATCGGGGAAGGGCGGTTCCTCCATGCACTCAATTTCTGCATGCTGCTGCCAGGCCCCGAAGCGCAGCAACTGGCGACCTATATCGGCTGGCTGCTCCACGGTGTGCGCGGTGGGCTGGTCGCGGGCGCGCTGTTCGTGCTGCCGGGCGCGCTCGCCATTCTCGGCCTGTCGTGGATCTATGTGCTCTACGGAAATGTCGGACCGGTCGAGGCGCTGTTCTTCGGGTTGAAGGCCGCCGTGCTGGCCATCGTGGTGCAGGCGGTCGTGCGCATCGGGGGCAGGGCGCTCAAGTCGACGGCGAGCCGCGCTCTTGCCGCGCTCGCATTTGTCGCGATCTTCCTTTTTTCGGCGCCGTTTCCGCTGATTGTGGCTGTCGCAGGGCTGGTCGGCGGGATCGCCGGACATCGCGGCAGCAATGCCTTTTCCGGGGGCGGGCATGGGGGGGCGGGGGCAGGGCTCGCTGATGCTGGCTCAGCATTGGGTGACGGGCCGGTGCTGCATCCGGCATCGCGGACGCGAAATGCCGCGCTCGTTCTGGCTGCGTTGTGGCTGCTCCCCGTCGCCGCGCTCGCGTTGTTCGCGCCGCACAGCGTGTGGGCCGATATCGCGAGGTTTTTCAGCCGTATGGCGGTCGTCACCTTCGGCGGCGCCTATGCGGTGCTCGCCTATGTCGCGCAG
>JBMOGG010000026.1:0-25363 GCA_049318505.1 Sphingomonas sp.
GCCGCGCTATCGGTCCTCGCCAGGGCGAGGCCGGCCGTGAGCATCGCGTGTCGGCGGTTAGCGGCGCTAACCGCTCGCCGCTTTGCTCAATACCCCATCAACTTCAGGACTTCCGCCCGGCTCCGGTGATCCTCGAGGAAACACCCGAGCAGCCGCGATGTGGTCATGCCGACGCCCGGCGTCCGCACGCCGCGCCCGGTCATGCACCCGTGCTGCGCCTCGATCACGACCGCAACGCCTTGCGGGTGGAGATTATCCCAGATGCATTGGGCAACCTGCGCGGTCAGTCGTTCCTGAATCTGCAGCCGTCGCGAAAAGCCGTTTAGGACGCGGGCGAGCTTGGAGATGCCGACGACACGCTTGTTGGGCATATAGGCGATCGACGCCTTGCCCGTGATCGGCGCCATGTGGTGTTCGCAATGCGACTGGAACGGGATATCTTTCAACAAGACCAGTTCGTCATAGCCACCGACTTCGTTGAACGTGCGCAACAGGTGATGCGAGGGGTCTTCCTCCATTCCCGAACAATATTCGCGCCAGGCGCGCGCCACGCGCTTGGGCGTGTCGACCAGCCCTTCGCGGTCGGGATCGTCTCCCGACCAGCGGATCAGCGTGCGGATCGCCTCCTGCACATCACGCGGCACCGGGAGCTTTGCAGCTTCATACGCATCGGCCACCAGCGGGCCCTCATCATAGTCGGACATGCGGCTGAGATAGGCGCTTGGTCCACAAGTGCAACCATCGATATGTTGACGCTACGGCATACGTCCAAAAAGCCACTAAAAAAGGTGGCATCTTGAAACTGGACCGGAATAACGCACGTCGGCCATTGACGCGCGCGTAAGGTTGCGTAACCAAGGCATCTGAAAGCACCGACGAGTGCTGTTAATTCGTAGGGGAGAGATTCCAATGAGAAGCCTTCATTTTGCCGGCGCATCGCTGTTTGCACTTGCCGTTGCCACGCCTTTGTTCGCGCAAGCGCCAGCCCAGCCTGCCCCGCAGGCTGCTGACGCCGAAGACACCAGCGCCGATATCATCGTCACTGCGTCGAAGCGCGCCCAGACGCTGCAGGACACGCCGATCTCGGTCGCTGTCGCCAGCGTTCAGCAGATAGAACAGTCGCAAATCCGCGACTTGATCGACCTGCAAACGCTCGTGCCCTCGCTAAGGGTCGGCCAGCTTCAGAGCTCGGCCAACACCAATTTCATCATCCGCGGCTTTGGCAATGGCGCCAACAACATCGGTATCGAACCGTCGGTCGGCGTGTTCATCGACGGCGTCTATCGCTCGCGTTCAGCAGCGCAGATCGGCGATCTGCCAAATATCGATCGCGTCGAAGTTTTGCGCGGACCGCAGTCGACCCTGTTCGGCAAGAACGCGAGTGCCGGCATCATCAGCATCGTCACCGCCGAGCCGAAATTCAAGTTTGGGGGCGAGATCGAGGCGTCTTACGGCAACTACAACGCCATTGTCGTCAAGGGCAGCGTGACGGGTCCGCTTTCGGAGACGATCGCCGTCAGCCTGGCAGGTAATTACAATAAGCGTGACGGCTATGCCCGATATGCGAACCTCAACCTGGATACCAACGACCGCAATCGCTACGGGGTTCGCGGCCAGATCCTGTTCCAGCCAAGCTCCGATTTCAAAGTCCGCATCATTGCCGATTACGACACTATCGACGAGCGCTGCTGCACGGTTGCAAATATTTTCGATGGACCGACCGGAGGCGCCGTGCGCGGGCTCGGCGGACAGATCACGTCGAACCAGCCTTTCTCGTATATCGGCTATGCCAACTTCCCGTCGTCGAACAAAATCGATAATTACGGCGTGTCGGCACAGATGGACTGGCAATTCAGCGATAAGCTCTCGCTCACCAGCATCAGTTCTTATCGCGCCGTCAAGACAGACACCGACGCCGACTCCGATTTCACAAGTGCAGATCTGATCGGGAAGAATGCCAACCAGGCCAAGATCGATACCTTCACGCAGGAACTTCGCCTGCAGACCAGCTTCGACGGGCCGCTCAACTTCCTGGCTGGCGTGTTTTACTTCAATGAGAAGATTCACAGTGAGACCCAACTGACGTTCGGCAAGGATTTCAAGGGCTACGCAAATCTGCTTTCGGGAGGTGCGTATAGCGGTAACGAAGCGCTGCTCCGCACGCTCGTTGGCCTGCCAGCAGCGACTGCCACGACAGCCTTTGGCGCTCAGGGCCAGGGTCGTTTCGAGAAATATGATTATCGCAACGAGGCCATATCGCTCTTCGGTCAGGTCGATTTAGAAATCACCCGCGGTCTGACGGCAACGGGCGGGTTCAACTACACGTCCGATAGCAAGGCAGTCGTACAGAACAACGTCGCGACCGACGTTTTCTCGAGCGTTGACCTTGTCCTAGCAGGCGTCCGGGCTGGCGTTCCCGCTACAGTTGCGACCAATCCGACGTTCAACCCATTCCTTGGACTTCGAGCGCTCCAATTCATTCCACCCTATTTGAATTTCCCGAACGCAGTGGAGTCTGGCAAGACGAAGGACGAAAACTTCTCCTACACCCTGCGTCTGGCCTATAAGTTCAATTCGAACATCAGCTCCTACGCGACGTACGCCACGGGCTTCAAAGCGTCGTCTTTCAACCTATCGACCGATAGTCGTCCTTTTGCACGGGACTTCATTCCGGGGTCGCCCGCTCAGGTACCGGCCCCTGCCGCTTCCGCCATCCGGACAGCGGGTCTGGCGGTGAACAACCTGTCCATTGGCACACGTTATGCGGGACCGGAGGATGCCGCCGTTTATGAAGTCGGCCTGAAAGGCAATTGGCGCGGGTTCGGGTTCAACCTGGCGGTGTTCAAGCAGATCCTCAAAGGGTTCCAGAGCAACATCTTCCAGGGAACGGGCTTCGTGCTCGGCAACGCCGAGAAGCAGTCGACCCAGGGTTTCGAACTGGACTTCTCGCTGACTCCGGTGCGCAATCTGAACTTCACGACCTCGGTGACGTACCTTGATCCCAAGTTCGACCTGTTCACGGGCGGTTCGGCATTCAATCCAGCGACGAACAACGTCCAGCCGACAAACCTGACGGGCATAAAGCCCAGCGGCACCCCGGACTGGTCAATCGCGGTCGGTACGACCTACACAGCCGAACTGAGCGACGCGATGAAGGCGATCTTCCATGTCGATTTCAGCCATTTAAGCTCGTTCGTGGTCGCGCAGGGCCTGCCCTTCAAGGCGAGCCCCGAGACGCTCAACGCGTCGATCACGCTGGCGATGAAAAACGGCCTCGAGCTGACCGCATGGGGCCGCAACCTGACCGAGCCCAAGTTCAACTCGGTGATCTTCCCGGGCGTGGCACAGTCGGGTACGCTGTCGGGCTATCCCAGCCCGCCGAAGACCTACGGCGTGGCTGCACGGTTCAGATTCTGATCTGACGGGCACGAAAAAAGGGGGTGCGGGACTTACCGTCCCGTACCCCTCTTTTTTGCCTTCAGACAGGAGCTACCGGTTCGATCCGCACGAGCAACGCATCGACCTGAACCTGCGCGCCGGTCACCGCGTTCAGCGCAGCGACCGTCCCTTCGAACGGCGCGGTCAGCGAATGCTCCATCTTCATGGCCTCGAGCGTGACGAGCTTTTGCCCCTTGGTCACGGCGTCCCCCGCCGCGACATCGACCGTAATGATCCGGCCGGGCATGGGGGAGAGGATTGTGCCAGAGGATGCCGCACCAAGCCCGCTTCCGCGCGGCTGCTCCAGTCTGAAGGCACGCGCAAAGCCATCGATGAACGACAGGACTTCGGCCGCCGGCGCATCGTTTTCAGCCTCGACCAGTTCAACGATACGCACATGGCCCGCGTCATCGATCAGCCACGCCTTGGCCCGCGCCGGGGCATTGAGGCGCAGGCCAAGTGCTGCATGCCAGGGTCCGTCGCCCGCCGACGCGCACAGCAGGGCAGCTGCTTCTCCGAGCTCTTCGACGTCCGGTTCAGGCGCCATCGTCAGCGCATCATCCGCTCTTGCAATCAGGCCGGTGTCTACATCGCCCGTCACGAAGTCAGGATGGGTATTGAGTAGCCCGAGGAAGCCGGCGTTGGTCTTGACGGGCCAGACCTCGGTTCCGGCGATGGCTTCGTCTAGCGCTGCCAGCGCGCCGTCACGCGTGCCTGAATGGACCACGAGCTTTGCAATCATGGGGTCATAATAAGGCGAGACTTCGCCGCCTTCTTCGACACCGGTCTCTATACGGGCGTCGTCGGGGAAACGAAGGTGATCGAGTGGCCCAATGCTTGGTAAGAAGCCGGTTGCTGGATTTTCCGCATAGAGCCGCGCTTCCATCGCCCAGCCGTGGATTGCGAGCTCTCCCTGCCGCTTCGGCAAAGGCTCCCCGCTCGCAACCCGAAGCTGCCATTCGACCAGATCGACGCCGGTAATCTCCTCGGTCACAGGATGCTCAACCTGCAGCCGCGTGTTCATTTCCATGAACCATATCCGATCTGCGCGCAGCCCATCGGATGCGTCAGCGATGAACTCGATCGTGCCGGCGCCGACATAGTCGACGGCTTTGGCCGCCTTGACCGCCGTCGCGCAGAGTTGTTCGCGCGTTTGCTCGTCCATCCCCGGCGCGGGGGCTTCCTCGATCACCTTTTGGTGGCGACGCTGGAGCGAGCAGTCGCGCTCGAACAGATGCACGATGTTGCCGTGGCTGTCGCCGAACACCTGTACCTCGATGTGGCGCGGGCGCTGGATGTATTTTTCGATCAGGACATGCGCGTTGCCGAAAGACGCGGCGGCCTCGCGCTGGCATGCGATGAGGGCGTCGAGGAAGTCGGGCGCTTGCTCAACCTTGCGCATCCCCTTCCCGCCGCCACCTGCGACCGCCTTGATCAGGACAGGATAGCCGATCTCGGCGGCGCGTTCGCTCAGGAACGCGGGATCCTGGGTCTCGCCCATATAACCCGGCGTCACCGGCACGCCTGCGGCGGCCATCAGCGTCTTGGCAGCATCCTTCAAGCCCATCGCGGTGATGCTGGCCGGGCGCGGGCCAACCCAGATCAGCCCCGCGTCGATCACGGCCTGCGCGAACGCGGCGTTCTCTGACAAGAAGCCATAACCGGGATGGATCGCCTCGGCGCCAGTGGCTCTGGCGGCGGCGATGATCTTGTCACCCACCAGATAGCTCTCGCGTGCTGGCGAAGGCCCGATATGCACCGCCTCGTCCGCCTGCCGAACATGTAGCGCCTTGGCATCGGCGTCAGAATAGACCGCGACGGTGCGGATGCCCATCGCACGCGCGGTGCGGATGATCCGGCAGGCAATTTCGCCACGATTGGCGATGAGGAGCGATTGGATCATGTCAGTTTTGCGCAATCGGTGGTGCGTGAAGAAAAGCTGAGGTTCATGACCTTCCAGACGCCATTTTCGCGGATGAGGTCGAAGTGGTCGAAACCGCAGTTGACCAGCTTGCCCTGACGGCGGACGACGAAGCGCGCCCACACCATCGCAACGTCGTCGTCGATTTCAATGGCAGGGTCGGTGATCCGCTCCTCGAACGCTGCTTCCGGCGTTATGCGCTTTGCAAACGCGCTCCAGCTTTCTGACCGAATGCCGCTGACACCTGAGGCCCTCAGGCCCGTGGCCGTGACGCGACCGTCGGGATATACATGCGTCAGCAGGGCCGCTGCATCGCCTATAGCAATGGCCGCAAAAATCGCGTTGATCGGCGCGAGGACTGCGGATGTGTCGGATTGCTCCAACGGAACAGGATTGGCCGGCGGCAGCTTCTGGGCGGTCGCACCAACGGAGGCGAGCAGCGCGATCGGCAACAGCAGGATTGGCCTCACATCCGGAACACCCCAAAGCGGGGCGCCTCCTCGACTGGCGCGTTCAGCGTCGCCGCGAGCGCCAGCCCCAGCACATCGCGCGTCTGCGCCGGGTCGATGATCCCGTCGTCCCACAGCCGCGCGGTCGCGTGATAGGGATTGCCTTCGTCTTCGTATTTCTGGCGGATCGGGGCCTTGAAGGCTTCGGCTTCTTGCGGCGTCCAGCGCTCTGCATCGCGGTGTACGGTCGCCAGCACGCTCGCTGCCTGTTCGCCGCCCATCACGCTGATCCGCGCATTGGGCCAGGTGAACAGAAAGCGCGGCGAATAGGCGCGCCCGCACATGCCGTAATTGCCCGCGCCAAAGCTGCCGCCGATCAACACGGTGATCTTGGGCACGCTGGCGGTGGCAACCGCCGTGACCAGCTTTGCCCCATGTTTTGCAATACCTTCGGCTTCATATTTCCCACCAACCATGAAGCCCGAGATGTTCTGGAGGAACAGCAAGGGTATCCGCCGCTGGCAGGCAAGTTCGATGAAATGCGCGCCCTTTTGCGCGCTCTCGCTGAACAGCACGCCGTTATTGGCGAGGATCGCGACCGGCATACCCCAGATATGCGCAAAGCCGCAGACAAGCGTTGTGCCGTAAAGCGATTTGAACTCGTGGAACTCGCTGCCGTCGACGATACGGGCGATGACTTCGTGAACGTCGTACGGCGCGCGGACGTCGTCGGGGATGATGCCGTAGAGTTCCTCGGCATCGAATTTTGGCGGACGCGGTTCCTTCAGGTCGAGGTCGGGTTTGTGGACCGGCCCCAGGTGGCTGACGATGTCGCGCACGATCGTCAACGCGTGCTCATCATTCTCCGCGACATGATCAACCACGCCCGACCTGCGCGCGTGCGTGTCCGCGCCGCCCAGTTCCTCAGCGCTGATGACTTCGCCCGTCGCCGCCTTCACCAGCGGCGGGCCGGCGAGGAAGATCGTCCCCTGCCCGCGCACGATGACGGTTTCGTCGGACATGGCGGGAACATAGGCGCCGCCCGCGGTGCAGCTGCCCATGACGCAGGCGATCTGAGGGATGCCCTTGGCGCTCCTATTGGCCTGATTGAAGAAGATGCGCCCAAAATGGTCGCGGTCGGGAAAGACTTCGTCCTGGTGCGGCAGGTTCGCCCCGCCGCTGTCGACCAGGTAGATGCACGGCAGCCGGTTCTCTTGTCCGATTTCCTGCGCGCGGAGGTGCTTCTTGACCGTCATCGGGTAATAGGTGCCGCCCTTTACCGTGGCGTCGTTGCACACGATCATGCACTGGCGGCCGGACACACGGCCGATTCCGGCGATGACGCCCGCACCGGGAATTTCGCCGTCGTAGAGGTCGTTGGCAGCCAATTGGCCGATCTCGAGGAACGGCGAGCCCGGATCGAGCAACCGCTCGACCCGCTCGCGCGGCAACAGCTTTCCCCGCGCGGTGTGGCGCTCGCGCGACTTTTCATTGCCACCGAGCGCCGCCGTGGCAACCTTGGTCCGGAGCTCGTCGCGCAGGACACGGTTGTGGGCGGCATTGGCGCGGAAAAGATCGCTGTCCGGGTTCAGCGCACTGGTCAGGGTTGGAGCACTCATAGTGTCCGCGCTAGCATGTCGCCCGGCACTGGCAAAGCCGCCGGACCGATGCTTTAGGGCACCTTCTTGCGGATCAGGTAGCGGTACACGCCGATCAGGTTGATCAGGAGCAGCACGCAGTTCTGCCAGCCGATGCCTTCGCTATCCTTCTGCAGAAACCCCCACGCGATCAGCGCAACCGACGAGGTGACGAACACGGCAAAGGCCCATCCAGTCGGACGGCGCCCCAGATCGAGCGAGACGACAAGGGCAGCGGCAACCCCCGCCGTAGCCCCATAATATTGCAGTGCGGTCAGGAGGTTTTCGTTCATCAGGCGCCAACGCGTGGTCTGCGCGAAGGGTCCGGCGATCAGGCGGCGCCCAGCAACTCGCGCCCGATCAGCATGCGCCGGATCTCGTTTGTCCCCGCGCCGATATCGAGCAGCTTGGCGTCACGGTAGTAGCGTTCGACCGGCCAATCCTTAGTGTAGCCGGCGCCACCCAGCGCCTGCACGGCTTCGTTTGCAACTTTCACGGCATTCTCGCTTGCCAGCAAGATCGCGCCCGCCGCGTCGAAACGCGTCGTGCGCCCGGCATCGCAGCTCTTGGCAACGGCATAGACATAGGCACGCGCCGAGTTGAGCGCGACGTACATGTCGGCGATCTTGGCCTGCATCAACTGGAACGCACCGATCGGCTTGCCGAATTGCTTGCGCTCGCGGACATAGGGCAGGACAGTGTCGAGGCAGGCCTGCATGATCCCCAACTGGATACCAGCGAGCACGGTACGCTCGTAATCGAGTCCTGACATCAGCACCGCGGCGCCGCCATTTTGCGGGCCCATGACTTGTTCCTCGCCGACGAAACAGTCGTTGAAAACGAGTTCGGCCGTCGGCGATCCGCGCATGCCCATCTTGTCGATCTTCTGGCCGATGCTGAAACCATCCATGTCTTTTTCGATCAGGAAAGTCGTAAGGCCGCGGCCGCCCTCGCTGGTGTTGGCATAGACCACCAAAGTGTCGGCATAGGCCGCGTTGGTGATCCAGAACTTCGTGCCGTTGAGCACATAGCCGCCCTGCACTGCATCGGCCTTCAACTTCATCGACATGACGTCCGATCCGGCACCGCTTTCGGACATGGCAAGGCTGCCGACATGATCGCCACTGATCAGCGACGGCAGATATTTCGCCTTTTGCTCGGGGTTCGCCCAGCGCGCGATCTGGTTGACGCAAAGATTGGAGTGCGCGCCATAGCTGAGGCCCACCGATGCCGACGCACGCCCGACTTCCTCGCACGCGATGACGTGTTCGAGATAGCCGAGGCCAAGGCCCCCGTCCTCCTCGCCAACAGTAATCCCGTGCAGACCCAAGGTCCCCATTTCAGGCCAAAGCTCGATCGGGAAACGGTCGTTCGCGTCGATCTCTGCCGCCAGCGGCACGATGCGACCAGTGGCGAAACGGCGTGTCGTGTCGCGGATCATGTCGGCGGTCTCGCCGAGCGCGAAGTCGAAATCGGTCATGTGGGGCAGGTCCTCAGCGCGTGTCGGCTTTTTGGTGTCCCGAGAGAGACTCGAACTCCCGACCTGCGGTTTAGGAAACCGTTGCTCTGTCCTGCTGAGCTACCGGGACACCCGAGGCGTGCTAGCCGCGCGGCCCCCTGCCGGTCAATTCTGTTGTTCGGGCGGGACGACGGGAAACGGCAGCGGCATCACCTTGATGCCCTCTTCATGAAGTTCCTTGGCCTGCCCGAGAGTAGCCTGCCCGTGGATTGTCGCTTGCGGCGCCTCACCGTCGGCCATGGCACGGGCCTGTCGTGCGAAATCGTCGCCGACCCAGGTCGAGTCCTTCAGCATCTGCGCCTGCAGCCCGGCAAGCTTTTGGACGATTTCGGCAGGCTCGCTGCGGTTCCCCTTGGCCCCGATGCGCGGGACGGACAGGGCGCGCTCGATCTTCACATCTCCGCAAAAGGGGCACGGTATCTGGCCCTTGTCCCGCTGGTCGGCGAACGCTTCGCTACCCGCAAACCATCCCTCGAAGCCATGACCCTGCCCGCACTTCAGGTCGAAAACGATCATGCGGGGACCGGAATGGCGCGGCGGTGCGCAAGGACGGGTACCCGTGTGCGGACGTCGTCGACCGCAGCAGGATCGATGTCGCAGATGGCCAGACCGGGCGCCGTTTCCATGTCGAGGACCACCCTGCCCCAGGGATCGACGACGAGCGAATGGCCGTAGGTGCTGCGGCCGTCCTCGTGCGTACCCGTTTGCGCTGCAGCCACCAGCCAGCAGGCATTCTCAATCGCCCGTGCACGCAGCAACGCGTGCCAGTGCGCCTGCCCCGTCGGCACGGTAAAGGCGGCTGGTACCGACAGGATCGTTGCCCCGGCACCACTGAGCGTCTGGAACAGCGCCGGAAAACGCATGTCGTAGCAGATCGACAGCCCGAGCTTGCCGACCGGCGTTTCGATGAGGGACGTCCCTGGTCCTGGGACGTAGCGCGACGATTCGCGCCAGCTTTCTCCCGTTGGCAGATCAACGTCGAACAGGTGGAGCTTGTCGTAATGCGCGGCAATCTCGCCTGCTGCATCGATGACGAACCCGCGATTGGCCCAGCGCGGTTCCTCGCCGTCGCTCTTTACAGCCAGCGAGCCAAGATGGACCCAGATTCCCGCCGCCGCCGCGGCCGCCCTCACGCGCGCCAGTACGAGATCATCACGCTCGGCCACCACATGGTTCGCAGCGCGCGCGCCGTTCGAATCGAGCAGTCCGGACATTTCGGGCGTGAACAACATCACGGCCCCCTGCGCCGCAGCGTCGGCAATTGCGGGTTCAATGACGGCCGCATTGGCTGTCGGGTCGACGCCCGACGTCATCTGGAGCAGGCCGATCTTCATCCCGCGGCCAACAACCGGTCGAGCTCGCCCGAGCGTTCGGCCGCCGCGAGATCGTCCGATCCACCGACATGAATGCCACCGATAAAGACCTGCGGCACCGTCTGGCGTCCCCCCGAGCGTGCGATCATCTCGGCGCGGCACGGTCCGCCCATCGTGATGTCATAGACTTCATAGCCGACACCCTTGCTGTCGAGCAGCGCCTTGGCGCGGCTGCAATAGGGGCAAAAGGCCGTTGAGTAGATTTCGACGTGCGGCATGGCGTTCCTTCGCAGACCCCAAGAGGTGCGCATGGGGTGACGGCTTGTCAATCCTGGCGCAGGACATACGCAGAGGCCAGAACGATCACGCGTTCGGCGCCTGCCCGGTTCAGCGCTGCCGAACAGGTGTTGGCCGTGGCGCCGCTGGTGTAGACGTCGTCGACCAGCCAGACCGTCGTACCGACCACCCGATTGGCCATACCGAATACGCTGCGCACCGCATCGGCCCTGCGCTGGGCAGAAAGTGCGCGTAACGGCGGGTCGCACGCCGCCTGACCAGAACATCTGTGTTAAGTTCAAGGCCCGACGCTGCCGCAACCGTTAGGCCAACCAGTGTCGCCTGGTTGAACCCGCGCGACCATAAACGTCAGCGACGCAGCGGCACAGGCACGGCGATTCCAGCCGCGTCGACCTGCTGCGCCATGATCGATGCCATTGTGCACACAAGCCCGGTCCAACGCCCGTATTTCAGCCGAAGCGCAACGGCGCCATAAGCTAGGGCGGCGCGCCCACCGTCATGGCGAGGCAGCGACTCGAGGGACGTGCCACAGACCGAGCCGGCAACGGCCTTAAAAGGCACGTTGCACAGCGCAGATTGCGCGCGCGTCAGGAAATCGAGCAATGTCGAGCAGCGCCCGCAAAACCGCTGGTCGCTATCGACACGTGCCCCGCATTCGCCGCATCGGGGTGGCAAGGCAAAATCGATAATCTGCCTGACGGGCGACAACATGTGCAGCGCATGGTTGTCGCGTAGCCGCGGGAACGGCACAAGCCGCGTCATGATGTCGCCCCCGCCGCTTATCTTTGATCGCGCCGCACGCCGATTGCGCCGTGACCGCATGGCACGGTGCGGCTTATCCCCGCTCGAAGCTGGCATCGCGAACGAGTTGCTCGAACGACTCGATCTCGTGACGCGCAGCTTTGACCACGCGCTCGTTGTAAACACCGGCGGCCGGTTGCTTGCCGATGGCTTGAGAAAGCGCGGGGTGACGGTCGACGAAACCGACCATGGCCCGGTTTTTGCCGATGCGGCTCAGGGGGTCTGCTGCGATGAGGACAGGGTGCATGTTACGCCCGGGACCTACGACTTGGTCATTATGCCTTCGGGACTGGATACGGTCGATGATGTACCAGGCGCACTTATCGCCGCGCGAACCGGGTTGAAACCGGGCGGCTTGTTTCTCGCTTGTCTTATCGGCTCGCCCAGCCTGCCGGTATTGCGCGGCGTCGCAAGCGACGTCGATGCCGCCGAAGGCCGCGCGGTCGCGCGGTTTCATCCGCAGATCGACGTACGCGCGGCTGGCGATCTTCTCGCGCGCACCGGCTTTTCCCTGCCGGTCGCCGACAACGAGATGCTTTCATTATCTTACCCGTCCTTCGACCGACTCATGGGCGATCTTCGCGGATCCGGATTGACCAGCCTGCTGGCCGAACGTCACGCCGTCACGCGGCGCTGGCTGAATGCGGTCAGCACCCGGTTTGCCGGGCTGTCTGGCGCCAATGACCGGATCCACGAAACGGTAACCCTTCTGATCCTTACCGGCTGGGCACCTGAACAAGGCTAGCCGATAGATTCCAGATAGCGAACCAGCGGGCCATCGGCGGGGGGCATAGCAAGCGCATGTAGCTCCATCGGGCGGTGCCAGGCGATTGCGGTGGCGTGGTGCGCTACCGGCGTCCCCTGCCAGCGCCGGCACAGAAAAACGAGCATGACGAGATGACGCTCGCCAAGGGCTTCGCTTGCGAACGGTCCTGGCTTCAGGTCGCGGGGGTCGACCTCGATTCCGAGCTCTTCGCGCAATTCCCGGACGAGGGACGCTTCCGGCGTTTCACAGGGTTCGATCTTGCCACCGGGAAATTCCCACAATCCCGCAAGTGACTTGCCCGTCGGCCGCTGCTGGACGAGCACCCTTCCGTCTTTGTCGAGCAGCGCTGCTGCAACGACCCACAAGATCAATCCCCGCTCCATCAAATGTTTCTTAACCTGCATGCCCGTAAATCCAAACTGCCGTAATGCGACAATGGCTCGACCGGGGACAGTCGATGAGAATGAGATCATTACGCGTGCTGCGGGATAACCGCGGATCCACCGCCATCGAATATGGACTCATCGCCGCCCTCGTCGTGCTTGGTGCATTTGCCGCCATCAAGAATTTTTCCAACACGTCAGTCCAGATGTGGAACAACGTCGCCACGACCGCGTCAAAAGGCTGAAAAAACCCGGTGGGGATTAAGTTTTTAGAAACCTTCGAAAGCTAACCCCAAAATACTGGCTCTCTTAATCGAGCGGGGCAGTCGGGTAGTTCAAAATGGACAAAATTCTAAGGAGACCGGAAATGAAGATGTTTCGCAAGATGTTTGCTGACAAGAAGGGCGCCACTGCCATCGAGTACGGCCTGATCGCCGCTCTTATCGCTGTCGCTGCCGTTGGCGCGATGTCGAACCTGGGTACGCAGATCAACAAGACATTCAACAACACGACGACCCAGATGTCTAAGGGCTAATTTATTAGCTCGCACATACGCGAGTTCATAAAAGTTTTACGGGAATGGGCGAGTAACTTATGTTTCTCGCCCTTTTTCGTCAAAGGAGGCTTTAATGATTAGCTTTTTGAAGCGTCTTAAATTGCTAGCCAAGCACAAGCGCGGCGCGACGGCCATCGAAGATGGTCTGATCGCTGGACTGATCGCGGTTGCAGCCGTCGGCGCGATGTCCAACTTGGGCGGGCAATTGAGAAAGACGTTCAATAACACGCAGACCCAGATGTCTAAGGGCTGATATTTCGCTCGCTGGTCGTCATCCGATGACGACCAGCTTTATTTTTTGCCCCGGTCGGACGACATCATCGGGGCCTAGCCCGTTCAGCACGCAAAAGCGCTCTATTTTCATCGACGGATAAGCCATTCGCGCTGCCAGCGTCGCGACGCTGTCGCCTCTTTCAACCGTCACCACCTTGAGTCGTCGCGGCCTGATCGCCGCCACCTCGGTTGCACTAAGCCGCCGGAACGACTCGACCAGCGGCCTGAACGGACCGACGGCGCTCCCCCGCGCGGCAACCAGCACGAAATGATAGGCGACCTTGGGTTCGACCGCATAGGCCATGACTGTAACGTCCACGGGACCCGACTGGGTCGCGGCACCCATAGTGACCGTAGCGGCGTCAACACCGTTCATCTTGAAAATCCGGGCACGCGGCACATCGAGCGTGCCGTCCGGCGCAAGCGATTTCAGGACGCCCCGGAGATAGGCATCAAGATCGCCCTCATAGGCGCCCCCAGAAAATGTCGCCTTTCCTCCTGGCCCGGCAACCGTCACGGCATCAGTCCCGTTCGTGACGGTGAAACCCGCTGGCGCTGTAAAGGTGATCCTCAGTGCGGGGTGGCGGAACGTCTGCCCATCGACGACACCCTGCGCCGGATCATCGCCATAAATCATGCCATCGATCGCCGCGAGAAAGGCATCCCGATTTCGGGCCCCCGTGGTGACCCCGGTCGCGCGTGCATGTTGTGCCGTTCGGGCAACACGTCCAAGCGGATCAGGATGCGTGCTAAACATCGTGGCCGTGCTCGCCGTCTTTCCGCCGATCCGCGCCTCTAGCGCGTTTTGCGCGGCAAGCGACGCCAGCATCGTCGAAGCTGCAAGCGGGTCATAACCCGCGCCGACCAGATACTGGACACCCAAGCTGTCGGCCTGCGTTTCCTGTCCGCGCGAAAAGCCGAGGATGCCAAGCTGGGTGCCATAGCCCACGCCTTTGGTGACGAGTTGCCCGAGGGTCGAATTCCCCAGCAGCGCACCAAGCAATCCGGTCCCGATGCCGGCGATATTGGCCGTGTTCTGGCGCGACCGCGCATGTCGTGCGGCGACATGGCCGACCTCATGACCCATGACCGAAGCCAACTCAGCCTCGTCGTTCATCAACGCCAGCAGGTCGCGCGTGACGTAAATATACCCCCCGGGGATGGCAAAGGCATTATCGACCGGCGAATTCAGCAGCGTTACCGTGAAGTCGCTTTGCGCGTTGGACAATCCTGATTGGACGGCTATGCGCTGTCCGACACGGCGCACATAGGCGGCCTGCGGTCCGCCATAGGCACCGCCATATTCGCGCAGCAATTGCGGGTTTGCCTCGGCTCCCTGCGCTTTTTCTTGTGGCGAAATCGACGACATTTGTGATTGAGCGACCAGCGGCGTCGACGGCGTCGCGGCAAGCGCCATCGCCATGGCAAACATAAGCACTTTATTCGTAATCATTCTCTCCCTTCAGGCGGCTCCACCAGACCAGGATCGGACAAGGGATGTCGTGTCGTGACCAACTCGACAAGTCGCGCCGTTTCTACATGCGTATAAATTTCGGTAGTCGCGATGTCGGCATGGCCAAGCATCGTTTGCAGGGCGCGCAGGTCCGCGCCGCCTTCGAGCAAGTGGGTGGCAAAGGCGTGGCGCAGCACATGCGGACTGATACGTTCTGGCGGTATGCCCGCTTCCGCAGCGAGCGCGCGCAGCAGTTGAAAAAGGCGGACCCGACTAAGGTGTTTCGTTCCCGAGGGAAAAAGATATCCAGGCGCATGCCCTCGTGCCGCCTTCCAAGCGCCGACGGCCGCCCGAGCGCGGTCGGAAACAGGGATCAACCGCTCGCGCCCGCCCTTTCCCTTGATGATCGCATAGGGCCGGTCCGCTGCAATGGCCCGAACATCGAGAGAAACCAGTTCGGTGGCGCGCAGACCCGATCCGTAGAGAAGCTCGACGAGCGCCAGCAAACGAAGATCGCCCAGCGCGTTCATGCTACCGGCGAGACGCCCGGCAAGCACCGTAAAGAGCCGGTCGATATCGCCATGGTCGAGGACGCGCGGCAACCGACGCTGGATGCCACCGGGGCGTGGCAATGCGCTGGCAGGGTCGTCATCGCGCAACCCTTCTTCGATGAGAAAGCCATAGAAGCGCCGAAGTGCTGCCGATTTCCGCGCGACCGTCGACCGCGCCAGCGCCGCCCAGCCATCGGCCAGGCGATTGAGGTCGCTTGGCTGCGCGCGAGCCAGTCCGCCACCAAGCGTCTCCGACGCCAGCTCGAGATCGGATCGATAGGCCATCAGTGTATTGCGCGCCGCCCCTGCTTCGGCCGCCAGAGCCGA
Source organism: Sphingomonas sp. (assembly GCA_049318505.1). Taxonomy (GTDB): domain Bacteria; phylum Pseudomonadota; class Alphaproteobacteria; order Sphingomonadales; family Sphingomonadaceae; genus Sphingomonas_O. Next base: position 15,685 of record JBMOGG010000026.1, read on the forward strand.
CAGGAACGCCGCAATCGCGGCCCCGTCGTCGAGCGCCCTCAACTTCTCGACAACGCCTCAGCCGCGATCATCCGAGCTTCGGGCTCGAGGCCAACGCGCCGGAAAGCGACGATAATGTGAAACAGCGATTCGGGCGGCACATACCGCCAGTCCCGTGTCTGCATGCCCGCAGCGGCAATCAGGACGACGGTTCCCGCCTCTCTCGCCCGTCCGGCCCGATCCAGTGCCCGCGTCCAGCTGGTCTGACGGCCAAACGGGACGGCATAGCGTTGGGCCAGGCTGCCTATATCCTCAGCCGAAAGCCGTCCAAGGCCTGCCAGTGCGGCAAGCATGAACTTTGCGCGTCGATCGTCCTCGCCAGCGCTGATCGAGGTGACAGCGGACGCGTCCAACCTCTCGACAGCACGCGGTGCGCCAACCATAAGCAGTGCCCAGGCCAGCGACCCGCGCGGTGCCGCAGGGCTCCAGCGTGCGGCCTGAATATCGAGACCGGCCGACATCATAGACGCAATGATGCGGTCGAGGTCGTCACCCGAAGCGCCAGAGGCCGGATCGAGCGCGGCGGCGGCGCGCGCCGTCAGGATTTCACGCGCATAGAGATCGGCCTGCGACGCCGTCCACAACGCGCGCATGGCGCCCAAGCGGGCCGACCCATCGGCTAAATAGGCAGTGCGCAACAACTCTCCGACGGATCCGCTGCGCTCGGCAGGATCGGTAGCGTCCCAGATCGATCCAAAGAAATCGACCAGTGCTTCGCTCGAAAACACGCCCATCGTCGTCGCACGCTCGGCAAAGGGCGCGCGCGCCGTTGCAGCAAGCAATGGCGCACGCGCCTGCCATGCCTGCATCTGGGGTCCTGCAGTCGCCAAAAGGCCGGGCGGAATCGTCACGCCCGTCGCTGCAGCAAGGCCGAAACGCCATGGGGTCAGTTCATTAACCCCTTCCCACTGGATCGTCACCGCCCGCCGCGTGTTGGTTGCCGCACCGACAACCTTTTCGGCCAGCAACACATCGACTCCTGTAGCGCCGCCCGTGTCTCGGACGCGATCCACCAACGCGCTTGCCGTGCCTGACTCTCCTGACAACCCTGCACACATTGCCTGTGCAAGCGGCCATGAGTTTTCCTTGCGGGTCGTCGCGGCTGCAGTGGCGATACCGCACAGCGAGGCGGGGTCGCCGGTTGCGAGCGCCGCCTGCATCGCAGCATCGTAAAGTCTTGGCGTGAAGTTCTCCGCATCGACCCGCGCGACCAGTGCACGGGCCATATCGGCTTCGCCCATGCGCGCGAGCAGCAGTGCGCGCTGGGCGACCCAGTCGGCACCGGCGATGCCAGGGGGGGTGTCAGTCGGCGCCAGCAGTGAGCGACGAAGCGCAATCGACAGCCAGCGCGACGCGATAGGCGCATCCATGCGCTGCATCAGCGTCCCAAGAAAACCGCCGTCAGTCGTTCCGTACGCCGTTGGCGCAAAGCCCGTCGCGTCGGAAAGGCCAACCCGCACGACCGAACGCCTTGCCTGCGGCGGCAAATCCATCGGGGCGGCAACGACGGCCATCGCATTGTTCGAGCTGTCCTCGATCAGGTCCCCGATGACATCGGAGACTGTGCCATCGGTCGGCTCCGAAGCCGCCGGCGGCGTCAGGCGAGCGTCGGGGACCAGATCTCCCGTCGGGCGGGCCGGACGGTCGGGCGCGGGGCGATTCGAATTGGCCGGTTCGGGCTCGCCGAAGCCGGGTGGCAGGATCGATTCCGGGCTCCGCTGGGCAAGCGCTGGCCACAGGGCAACCGCACTGGCGGCTACCATCAGTGCGGCCGGAAAGCTATTTCGCCAGCGCATTTTCGGGGACCGGCTTTTCGACGCGCTTTGGTGCCTTGGTCGGATCGATGAACGACAGGCCGACAATCACGGCAACGATGACGACGACGATCACTAAGAGGCGGAAAACCAGCGCGCGGGACATTGCAAGATACTCGAATTCAGACTTTGGGACGGGCTCTTTGCCCGACGGGACTGCCCTCTGTATAGCCCCGCCTTAATGAGCCGTCATCCCGCCCCTCTCCGCTTGCCGGCGATCAACAAACCGATCGTGCTGGTGGGCTTGATGGGCGTAGGCAAGACAACGATCGGACGGCGGCTTGCGCGGCGGCTGGACATGCCGTTCGTCGATGCCGACCACGAAATCGAAGCCGCAGCGGGCATGACGGTCAGCGAGATTTTCGATCGGTTCGGCGAAGCCCATTTTCGCGACGGAGAGCGTCGCGTTATCGCCAGGCTGATCGATGGCACGCCGCGCATCATCGCGACCGGCGGCGGGGCGTTCATGAATGCCGACACCCGCACCCTCATACTTTCGCAAGCAACCGCGATCTGGCTGGATACCGATGTGGATACCCTTGCCCAACGGGTCGGGCGGCGGAACGACCGTCCGCTGCTTGCCGGACGCGATGCGCGCACCGTTTTGCGCGAGCTCGCCGCCGTCAGAAACCCTATCTATGCGCTTGCACCAATCCACATCATGTCGCACCCGGCCCCTCATGAAGAAACTGTCGATGCCATCATGAAACGGCTTTCCTTGTGACCGTCGTCCGCGTTGAAACCGGCCGGCCCTATGACGTCAATATCGAGGCAGGCTTACTGGCCAGAAGCGCCGTACATTTGGCGCCGCACGCGCGTAACGGCCGGATGATCGTCGTGGCGGACGCCCATGTCGTCGAACCGCATCTTGCCCGCCTCATCGCGGCGCTTGCGGCGGTCGACCTTCGGACGGAGACGATCGTCATCCCGGCCGGAGAAGCCAGCAAGAGCTGGCAACAACTCGAGGCGCTGACCGACCGCCTGCTCGCGCTTGAAGTTGAGCGGGGGGAGGCGATTGTCGCCCTTGGCGGCGGCGTGGTCGGCGACCTGACCGGCTTTGCCGCGTCGATCGTGAAGCGCGGCTGCAAGTTCGTCCAGATCCCGACGACATTGCTTGCCCAGGTAGATTCATCGGTTGGCGGCAAGACCGCAATCAATACGCGCGCCGGCAAGAACCTCATCGGCGCCTTTTACCAGCCCGAGCTCGTGCTGATCGATCCGGAAGTCCTCGACACCCTGCCCGCCCGCGAACTGCGCGCCGGCTACGCAGAAGTCGTCAAATACGGGCTGATCGACGATGCGGCGTTTTTTGATTGGTGTGAAGCGAACGGTGCGGCGCTGCTTGCCGGGGATCGCGAAGCGCGGGTCCACGCTATTGCAACCAGCGTTGCGGCAAAGGCCCGCATCGTTGCGGCTGACGAGCGTGAGACGACCGGAACGCGCGCACTGCTGAACCTCGGCCACACATTCGGGCATGCGCTGGAGGCGGAAACCGGGTTTTCGGACCGGTTGCTCCACGGCGAAGGCGTCGCGGCGGGCATGGCGCTCGCCTTTCGCTTTTCGGTAGCCCGCGGGCTATGTGCCGCTGCCGACAGCGCACGCGTCGACAGGCATCTCGCCGACGTCGGGCTGCCATCGGGCGCCCGCCCGGCCACCAATGCGAATGGCGCGGTGCTGGCGGCGCATATGGCGCATGACAAGAAGCGGGAGGGCGGCGACGTTCCACTGCTACTGGCAAGGGGCATCGGTGAGACATTTCTTGCGCGCGGGATTCCGCTGGAAGACGTGGCCGCATTTCTCGATGCGGATGCCGCGTAATGCCAAACGGCGTTGCCAAGCGCGACTTGCCGACCAAGCAATGCCCGGCTTGCAACCGCCCCTTTACCTGGCGCAAGAAATGGGCGCGCGACTGGGACTCAGTCGTTTACTGTTCGGACCGATGCCGCGCTATGTCCAAGCGCCAGCCATAGCCAGCCAATAATCAGGGCTAGCCCGCCCAGCGGGGTGATGGCCCCGAACCAACGCGGCGCGCCCACGGCCATCAGATAAAGGCTGAACGCAAACACCGCCGCGCCCGCCAGAAGCAGCCACGATATGCGCGGATCCAGCCGTGCGACGATGATGGCGGCAATGGCGTGGGGCAATTGATAGGAAGCCCCGGTCCGGAGCCATTCCTGCGCTTGGCCGCTGGCCGCATGGGCGCCAAAGGCCCCTGCGGCGATCGCAATGGCAGCAGACAAAGCGGCGACACGTACGACCGGCACGCGGGTCATAACGACGTATCCCCTTCGAGATCGGCAACGGGCACAGCCGTCCAATTCCCTGTTTTGGCAATAACTTCATCGCGCGCCGCCCGCAGATCGCCAGCCTCGAGCTGGATCTTCAGGCGTTCGCGGTCGCGCTTGCGATACAGGTCTTCTGTCCGATCGATTGCATCGGCTTCGATGCCGACCGCTGCCATCGCCTGACGCGCCATCCGCACAGCAGAGTCGAGAACTTCACGAACGACACCGGCGACGGGCGCACCCTTCAGCTTAAGCAGGGCGCGGCGGTCATAGGCGCGGACGAAGATTGATGCCTTTGGAAAAGCTTCGTGGACCGCCTCGACAAGCTCGGGCCCGATCTGGTCGCCGTCGGTGCAGAACAGGATCAGCTCGGCTTCGGCGGCGCCCGCCTGACGCAGCAGGTCGATCCTCGTCCCGTCGCCGTAATAGACCTTGGCCCCGAACTGGCCAGCAACGTCGATCATTTCGATGTCGGTATCGACAAGAGTTACGGCAATGCCCTGCGCGATCAGCATCTGGCCGACTGTCTGCCCGAACCGTCCGTAGCCGATGATCAGGGCGTTCGAGCCATCGGCGACAGGCCCGTGGCGTAACTGTATATTGACCGGTTCCGCGCGGAAGCGGCGTGTAACCATCATGAGAAAAGGCGTTGTCGCCATCGACAAGGTGACGATCGCGCCAAACAGACTCGCGGCTTCGGGCGCAATCAACTGGGCGCGCTGCGCCTGGGCGAACAGAACAAAGCCGAACTCGCCCCCCTGGCTGAGCAACAGGCCCAAGGCGAGCGCGGGGCGCCACGCCATGCGAAAAGCCATGGCCAGCCCCATGACGATTGCCGCCTTGGTCGCGATCAGGGCAAGCGCCATACCGACGACGAACACCGGGCGCTCGGCGATGGCCGTCAGGTCGAGCATCATGCCGACCGAAAGAAAAAACAGGCCGAGCAGGATCGAGCGAAACGGTTCGACATCGGCTTCGAGTTCGTGGCGATAGGGCGAATCCGCGAGCATGACGCCGGCAACAAACGCCCCGAGCGCGATCGAAAGATGCAGTGATTCCATCAGCCCCGCGCTGGCGATGACCGTGAAGAGCCCTGCGAAAACGAACATCTCGCGCTCGCCAAGATTACCGATCAGGCGAAACATGGGACGCAGGATAAAGCGCCCCGCCAGCACCAGTCCGATGACTGCGCCCACGGTCAACAGGAACTGCAGCCACCCCGGCGGCCCGCCTGCGTCCGCCGGGTTGCGGCTCATGGCGGTGACGATCGCGATCAATGGAACGATCGACAGGTCCTGGAACAGGAGGATCGAAAAGGCGCGCTCGCCAAATGGCGTCCGCAAGCGTCCCGAGGACTGCAACATCGGCAGCACCTGTGCAGTCGAGCTCAGCGCCAACGGCAAACCGAGCGCAAGTGCCGCAGAGGGTGAGAAACCGACCGCCCAAATAATCGCGCTGACCGCTGCCCCGCACAGCGCAACCTGCGCCAGGCCAAGACCGAAGATTTCTTCCTTGAGCCGCCATAGGCGCGTCGGATTAAGCTCGAGCCCAACGAGAAACAGCAGGAACGCGATACCGAGTTCGGCCACGCCAAGCTTGGTCTCGACGCTGCCCACAAGACCCAGTCCCTGCGGACCGATCAGCGCGCCTGCAATCAGGAAGCCCAGCACGGCACCAAGGCCGAGCTTTCGGAAGATAAGGACGAAGACCAGCCCTGCGCCGAGCAGGACAACGGCTTCGGCAAGTACCGATCCGCTCATGCCGAAACCTTTGTTGCTGCTTCAACAGCGGCTTCGAACGGCAGGCGGATCGCCCCGTGACGGGCAGGATAGGCCCGGGCTCGTGCAAGCAGGTCAATCTGCGGCCAGTCGGGCAGAGGCGCTTGTGCGTTTGCCAGCCAAAGGGTCAAACTGTCGCGCGCAGCGGACAATTCGGTGGCACTCAGACCCACGACTGCGCGGGCAAAAATGGTCGCGGCGGCTTGTCCGAGGGCACAGGCCCTGACCTCGTGGCCATAAGCTTTCACACGTCCGTCGGCGTTGAACGACAGATCGATCGTGATTGTGCTGCCACAGGTCGTTGCCCGGCGTTGCGCACCTGCTTCGGGGGACGCCAGCCGGGGATAGTCCGCTGTCGCCGCTGCAAGGCGCAGAATATCAAGCGTGTAAAGCGTCTCGCTCACGGCTTACGCCCCGCCTCGACCGCGCTGACCAACGCGGTGCTGCTGGCACGAAGCAAATCATAAGTACGCGACGCCGTCATCCAGCCAGGACGAAGGGCATCACGGCCATAAAGAACATCATAGACCTGGCTCATGAGCAGAAAGGCAATTGTTGCAGCTATCAAGCCTTTGACCATCCCGAAGCCCAGCCCCAACACCCTGTCAAACGGCCCAAGCACCGAATTCCGGGTCGATCGGCCTAGCCGATTGCCGATAAGCCTGATCGTCATAAACGTGAGGCCGAAGACCAGGACAACCGCCAGCACCGAGGCCCCACCCTGGCTTCCTACCGGGGACACGAGCATTGCCGTCGCCACTCCATGCATGGACTTGACGGCGACGATGCCGGCGACCCAGGCAGCGAGCAAAAAAACTTCGAGGACAAAACCCCGTATTGCGCCGAACCCGGCGGCGATCGCCAGAGACACGATTACCATCATGTCGAGCGCCGTGAAGCCCGCCCCCATCAGCCGGTCCTCCTCAAAACGACTGCTGCAGGCGGCTTAGCAACTGTCGTGCAGGGCTGGCGGCCGGCAGATCGTCTTCAAGCCCCGCTTCGAGCCGCGCGACACGGGTGTGAAGCGCGATACTGGCTTCGACGAACCGGCGCGCCTCGGGTGGCAAACGGTTCAATGTGTCCACGTCACTTTCAACAGCGCCGCCAAGGCGTCGCGATGACTCGCGCGCGCCAGCGGCGGTCAGTTCCCCAACTTCAACCGCACGCTGCGTCAACAACCAGGCAATCACGTGCATCAGGCGGGTGGTGACTTTCAACGACTCGCAGCTGAACAGCACCCTTTCTATGGGATCGAGCAGATCGCGGGCATCGCGGCCCACGTCGTCAAAATAGGCGCGCACTTCATCGGCAAGGAGCATGGCCTCGGTGTAGAGGCCGTCGATCAGGCGATTGGCGAGCATTGCCATCCCATGCCACAGTCGAGCCGTAGGTAAAATTGCAATTGAGGGTAAATGATCCCGATCCCGGCCTCAGGCGATGATGTCCGGGATAAGGCGCGATTCGATTGTTGCCACCTCGTCGCGCAGCCGCAATTTGCGCTTTTTCAACCGCGCAAGCCGCAATTGGTCGGGCATGCCAGCACTGGCAAGCGAAGCAATGGCCTCGTCCAGGTCGCGGTGTTCGAGCTTTAGGGCGTCGAGGCGCTCTGCGAGATCACGGTCGGTCACGCGATCCAACTAGCCGGGCCCACCGTCCCGCTCAACGGCCAAAACGGTTGATGGCGCCTTTACCATCATTCGCCGATTCGGTTGCGATATTCACGCGACAAATGCGCATGTTCGTGATTGTATAGGCAATCTAGCCAAAGGAGATAACAGCCATGTCAACTGCACATGTTTCTTCCCTTGCTGCCAAACACGCTGATATCGAAGCGCGTCTGAGCGACGAGCAACGTCGGCCACAGCCTGACACCGTGCTGATTGCTCTGCTGAAGAAACAGAAGCTGCGGTTAAAGGAAGAGATCGCCCTCAACTAGGCATTGCGGGGCGCAAAAAAGGTGCTGGACTTTACCGGATCGCAAGGCCGGGACGTCGGCCCGGAACCGATTTGAGGAATTCGGGGACTTCTTCCTTTGCGCCGCTGCTTTTGCGCGCGAGGCGGGGATCGATTTCTTCACTAAAAGCGACGCCAGCCCGGTCTGGCAATGACCATGCAATACGTCCTGTAATTTCGCCGATACCGCGAAGTTCGGCGACGAGCGGCGTCCCTGGAAGCTGGTCGCGGGTGACGTCGATCATCATGCCACCGCCCGACAGGTTACGGACGCGCGTCCAGAAGGGCGTGCCGCCGTCTATCGCGACCTCTGCGGTCAGGAAAAGGCTGTCGCGCTTTTCATGTCGCTGGCCCTGCTTTTTATCGTGCGTCATCGTGCGTTATCGTTCCAGGGTCCCGTTTGCTCCCTGCCCTCGACATAGGATTGAGATGTCGCCAAATCGTAAACGTGGCGATCAGTCGTCCCGCGACACCTTCTCGTTCCGCTCGTGGCGTTCCTGGGCTTCAACCGTCATCGTCGCGATCGGGCGCGCTTCGAGACGACCAAGCGAGATCGGTTCACCCGTTACTTCGCAAAACCCGTACTCGCCTTCTTCGATCCGGCGCAGAGCTGCATCGATCTTTGAAATCAGCTTGCGCTGCCGGTCCCGGGTGCGCAATTCGATCGACCAATCCGTTTCGCTGGACGCGCGGTCGGTAACATCGGGCTCTCGCATCGGTTCATTCTGGAGCGTCGCCAGCGTGTCTTGGGACTCGCGCAGGATCGCTTCTTTCCAGTCAATCAGCTTGGCTCTGAAATAGCCGAGCTGCTTTTCGTTCATAAAAGGTTCGTCCGCGCTTGGACGATAGGGCATGTCTTTAGAGTTTGCGCTCACCCGGCCATCCGATTGCTGTCCGAATTCCGAGGTGTCTAGTGCCGTCGCCATCCCGATCTCCATTGGCGGTCCGTCCCGCCTGTGACCGGCGTTTGGATGCGGAACCGTTCGTTGGCGCGGCCTATAGACAGCGCTCCGATGCCGCACAAGCGGACTTACCGAAATGAAATCTCGGATCGTGAAACGCCAAAACAGCCCCTAAATGAAACATTAACTGCGATCGTTGGCAGTGAAGCGTCCATTTTACGATTATTGACAGTTAATTCCGGCCAAACCGGCTTGCGGCTTGGCAGATTACACCGCAGGCCCTGCCAATTGGATATGCCCGTCCATGGTTTGGCCGGCGCACATGAAGTTGAACAGGACGCGCTTATGTCGGTGAAAATGGCTCTTGCCAAACTCTGCGTCGCGGCATGCGGCGGCGCGATTGTCAGTGGCGGCGCGCTGCACGTGGCCAGCCAGCCCGATGCCCGTCCAGCCAATGTTTACAAGGCGAAGAAGAACGCGCCCGCGCGCGTCCGTCATGCAAAACAGGCCCGCGTCGTGAAGCGTGTGCGGCGTGTCGTGACGACATCCACGGCTTGTGCCATGCGCGTGGAGCAAATGGTCGACGGCAAGAGCCGATTTATCATGAAGCGGGTACCCTGCGGCACGAGCAGCACCGTTGAGACGGTCAGCGCCAGCGCTATTCCTTTGCCACCCATGGCTCCGCGTGAGGCAGCCTTTGCAGGAGGTGGCGGCGGCGCTGTGCCGATCGTGGTCGGCGGTTCCGGCGGCGGGGGCTTTGGCGGTGGCTTTTTCGCCGGCGGCTTCTTCGGCGGCTCAGGCGGCGGTGGCGGCAGTGTCGTCGTGACGTCGACGACCAGCGGCGGGTCGACATCGACATCGACATCGAGCGGTGGATCGGGCGGCAGCTCATCGTCGACCAGCGGTGG
>JBMOGG010000027.1:0-24979 GCA_049318505.1 Sphingomonas sp.
CCCGCGTGAACGACCCGTAGGCCACGACTCCCACGAGATCGTCCCCCAGACGTGCGCGGAGGGCGAGCACCACATGCGCGGCAGGCTCGAGGCCTCCGCCGCCCGGTGCGGCGAGCACGCGGCCGCACCAGTCATTGAGCGACGTGCCGGCTGCCGCAGCGTCTCCGCGCAGCACTGCATGCATCCGCGGATCGAGCCGCAGCACGAACGTGCCCGAGGCCGCGGGCTGCGCCCGCCCGCGGTTCGTCGTCGGAGTCTTCGCCGAGGTGATATTGGATCGCATGTCTCAATGATATCACCGCGCCGCCGCGGGTGTGGCACGGCAGTCCCGGCTTGGAAAGCAGGCGTCGGAACGCGGAGGGTTCATGCAGCCACGATCCGTTCTTCAGCTACGAGTTCAGGACCAACGGCCGCCCATTCATACCGCTCCCCACGTCCGAGAAGCCGTTCTCGGAACGCCGTACGAACCCCCTTATCATTACATATCAATAATATAGAACCAGAAGTCGCGTCCCCTTTCGCGACGATCACCGCGTTGCCGCCTTCGGCGTTCACCCGCCTGACCATCGCTGAAACCAGCATTGCACTGGTCAGGCGCGCGCTCAACAAGCGTAACCAGGCAGCGTTGACAGCGCAAACGGCGATCGCATGAATGTCTCCTTGGCCTGGACAGCGCCTGCTGCATGGAAATGGGACTCACTGCCCTCGAAGCGGATGCCCGCCTGCTCCTCTCCTCCGATTTGCAAGGTCGAGGGAAACGGTTGGTTGATAGGGGCGGCGGCGTAAAGCGAGCCAAACGCGTGGTGATGCGCAGCCGCGCCTTCGGGCACCGAGTCAGGCGGCATCCCGCGCTTCGCGACCCGCGAACAGCACGCCCAGCGCGTCCCCGGTTGCGGCACCACGCAATTTTTCGACGAAAAGACGGTCCCGCAGCGCCCGACTCACTTGTGCCAACGCCTTGAGATGCTCGGCGCCTGCATCGACCGGAGACAACAGCATGGCGACGAGATCGACCGGCATGTCGTCGACAGCACCGAAATCGATTGGCTGCACAAGCTGAGCAAAGATGCCGACCACATGATCCAGTCCTTCGATCTTGCCATGGGGAATGGCTACGCCGCCCCCGAAACCGGTGGAGCCCAGCCGTTCGCGTTCAGTCAACCGTTCGACCACCTTTTGCTGGTCTATCCCATACACCTGCTCCGCCAATTGCCCAAGCGATTGAAAAAGCGGCTTCTTGCCTGTCACAGGCAATGCAGCCACGACCGCGCCGGGCGCGAAGAAGTGGGAAAGTTCGGTCATGGGTGTTCCGGATAAAGACGTGCTGCCGCGCCCCTTTTCCCAATTCGCTCAGTTAAGCAAGGGCTCCACCCACCCGATGGTGCCGTCACCCCGCCGGTAGACCATGTTGAAGGCGCCGGTACCGGCATTGCGGAACATCAGCGCATTGGTGTTGCGCAGGTCTAGCATCATGACAGCGTCGGATACGCTCGCCTCGGGTACGTCAACCCGGGTCTCGGCTACGATAACAGGGTTATCGCTCGCTTCTTCCTCAGCGTCGTCGGCTTCGAAGACAGTATAGCGTGCGTCGGAGGAAACCGGCCCGGCGAGCGCATCGCCGTTTGGCACGGCCGGTCCACTATGGTCTTTCAGCCTGCGCACGTAGCGACGCAGCTGCCGTTCTATTTTTTCGGCGGCCGCATCAAAGGCGGGGTGCGCCTCCATGGCCATCGCATGCCCTTTAAGGATCACCCCGTGCATCACATGTGCGACGATGTCGCACGAAAACCCATTGTCATGAGGCCCTTTGCCCAGCGTCACATGCGCGCTGATCGCGCGCGCAAAATATTTGCTGGCAATGCCCTGCATGCGTGTGTCGACATGGGTGCGGAGCGCTTCGCCAGTGGCGACTTGGTGGCCCGAAACACGAATATCCATGACGATCTCCCTTTTACTGAACAACGATCTCTTGCGCGGTCCACTCCTCTGCGGATGCCCACAGTGGATCGGCCAAGGTTGCAACGAACGCGCGATGACGCGCAATGTCTCCCGCTGAAACAAAATGAGGGCGCGGGCGACGTCCCGAAACATGCGAAGCTAGGCTGACCGCAACGCTTGGCCGCATGGGTTCAGGACTCATCATGTCGAGCCCGATCTGCCGGCCGCCAGTCAGTTCGACATAGACCTGCGCCAGCAATTGCGCGTCGAGCAAAGCGCCGTGCTGGACGCGGTGGCTACGGTCGATGCCATAACGCGTGCACAGGGCGTCCAGGCTGTGCTTGGCCCCGGGGTGACGGGTCTTCGAGATAGCAAGCGTGTCAACAATGCGCGACCGTTTCAGGTGCAGTCGGCCGCAGGCGGCGAGCTCGGTGTTGAGAAAACCATAGTCGAACATGGCATTATGCGCGACCAGTGGCGCGTCGCCGATGAAGTCGAGCAGATCCTCAACAATGTCTTCGAAAAGAGGCTTGTCCGCGAGAAAGGCGTCGCTGAGCCCATGGATCTGTTCGGCGATGCTCGGCATAGGCATCAGCGGATTCAGATAGACGTGGAAGCTTTTGCCCGTCTCGCACCGGTTGACCAGTTCGACGCAACCGATCTCGACGATACGGTCTCCCTGAGAGGGATCGAGTCCGGTTGTCTCGGTATCGAAGACTATTTCGCGCATTGAACGAAGACTATCGGCCTTCGTCGGCCAAGATACAAGCAACGACCTGCGCAAGCCGGGCCTGTGTAGAGGCAAGCGAAACGCCGGTTTCGACGACAAGGGTCGCTCGCGCCCGCTTTTCAGCATCTGGCATCTGCCGGGCGAGGATCGCGTCGAATTTAGCGGGAGACATACCGGGGCGGGCGAGCACGCGCGCGCGCTGGATGTCGGCTGGCGCTGAGACGACAATCACGGCATCCATCCCCTGCGCGCCGCCTTTCTCGAACAGCAGTGGAATGTCGAACACGACGAGTGGAGCGCTGCGGTGTGCTTCGAGAAAAGCGCCGCGTTCTGCCGCAACCGCCGGGTGAACGATGGACTCGAGCCGCGCCATCGCCGCATCGTCGCCGAGCACAAGCGGGCCGAGCTTGCCGCGATCCACGCCCATCGCCCCGGTTGTGCCCGGAAAGGCTGATTCGATCGCCGTGACAAGCGCACCACCGGGCCCCTGCAATTCATGAACAGCGGCGTCGGCATCGAAAACCGGCACGCCAAGATCACGCAGCATCGCGGCCACGGTCGACTTGCCCATGCCGATCGAACCTGTGAGCCCGACGATCTTCATGTCGTCAGCAGGGCCCGCAAGTCATCGTCAGACTCGCGCGGGGGCTCGGTCCCGAAAAACAGTTCGAACGCGAGCGCCGCCTGTCCAATCAACATCTCGAGTCCGTCGACGGTTTCCAGTTCACGCGCCTGCGCGGCGGCAAGAAGAGGCGTCAACAACGGCACGTAAACGATGTCGTAAACCACCGCTTCGGCAGGCAGCGGCGTAAGGTCGAGATCGAGCGATGCTTGCCCGGCCATGCCGAGTTGGGTTGTCTGGACAAGCAGCGCAACGGGGGGGAGCGGCACGTCAAGTGCCTGGACTTTGCCCTTGAGCCCAAAGCGCGCAAGGAGCGCCGCGCCCTTCAAGGGACTGCGTGCGAGCACCGTAACCGGACCGACGCCCGCCCTAGACAGCGCGTACATCACTGCGTGCGCCGCGCCACCGGTGCCAATCATGGCGACCGGTTTCCCCGCCAGTGGCAGCCCTGCGATCGGCGCGTAGAAACCGCCCGCGTCGGTATTCGTGCCCGTAAGTTTGCTATCGGGATCGCGCAGCACGGTGTTCATGGCGCCGATCGAGCTGCGCACGTCGCCCGGATCGCCGACATGATCCATGATCGCAATTTTATGGGGAATGGTAACATTGCAGCCCCGCCAATTCGGGTCGTTGCGACGGGTATCGATATATCCAGCAAGATCGGCCGCAGCGACATGGGTTGCCCGGTAGTCTCCAGCGATACCCAGCTTGCCAAGCCAGAAGCGATGGATGAGTGGCGATTTTGAATGACTGATCGGGTCGCCGATCACTTCGGCATAGGGCGTACTCATGATGCGATCTCGCCCCGGGCACGCAGCCAGGCGAGCAACGGCAGCAAAGGCAGGCCCAATATGGTGAAATGGCTTCCCTCGATGCGCGAGAACAATTGAACCCCGCGCCCTTCGATACGATAACCCCCGACGCAACCGGCAACTGCGGCCCCCTCGCCGATAACATAATCGGCGATAAACGCGTCACTCAGCGGGCGCATGGTCAGTTTAGCCCGTTCGACATGGCGCCAAACGGATTGCCCGTTTTCGGCCGCAACCACCGCGGAGTAGAGACGATGCGTCTTGCCTTGCAATTGGTGAAGCTGTTCGGCAAGCGCCGCCCCGGGTTTTTCGATGAGCGTACCATCCTCGAGTTCGAGCGTCTGGTCACACCCGAGCACGAGATCGCCGGGCCGACGCGACGAAAGTTTGACCGCCTTGAGTTCAGCAAGTGCGTCGGCAAGACTCCGGCCATCAAGGTGCCGGAGCGCTTGCTTTGCAGCTTCCTCGTCAACGGCGGCGGCCACGGCTTCATGGATCACACCGGCGGCGCTCAGCATATCCCGCCGGGCAGCGCTGGTCGATGCCAGCACGATCATGTGGCTGCGTCCCGGCGTTCGTTGCACAGGTTGATGATTGCGGCAGCAGCTTCCTCAATCGACCGGCGCGTCATGTCGATGACCGGCCAAGCATTGTCGGCAAACATCCGCCGCGCATAGGCCAGTTCGGCTGCGACACGTTCAGCATCAACATAGTCGGTCTCGGGTGCCTGGTTGAGCGACAACAGTCGGTTACGCCGGATCTGGATCAGGCGTTCTGCACTTGTCACCAGTCCCACAACCAACGGGTTCTGCAGGCCATAGAGCAATTGCGGCGGTGGCGATTCGACGACGATCGGGATATTGGCGGTCTTGTACCCCCGATTGGCCAGATAGATCGATGTTGGCGTTTTTGAGGTCCTGCTGACACCGGCTAGGACGATGTCTGCCTGCTCCCAGTTTTCCCATCCGATCCCGTCGTCATGAGCAATGGTGAACTGGATCGCGTCTACCCGAGCGAAATAGGCCGCATCAAGGGTATGTTGCGCGCCGACCCGCGCCGTCCGCTGCTGGCCAAGCATCGACGACAACGTATCGGTGACGGCATCGAGCGGCGCAAGCGCGGGGAGGCCTGCTGCAGCGCACATGTCTTCGAGCTTGCGTCGAAGATTGTTGTTCGCCAGCGTGAAAAGCACGAGGCCTGGGTTTTTGCCGATATCGCCCATAATGCGCTGTAAATGGCCTTCGCTGCGAACCATCGGCCAAAAATGCTTCATTGATTCGACGTCATCGAACTGGGCGAGCGCGGCCTTTGCCAATGTTTCCAGCGTTTCGCCCGTCGAATCGGACAACAAGTGGAGGTGGAGGCGCGTCACGATATCACCTGTGCACAACTCACGGGAAAAGCGCAAAGACAGGGTTGCGGGCGAAATGTCTGGAGCGATCCGCTCCCATCAACCGCCACCAATCCTCCGACTTACCCACAGGGGCATGGTTCGAACGAACAGCTGTGGATAATGGGAGCGAATCAACCCGACTCCATGGCTATGAGCGAATCTGTGCAGGTCAAACTGTTGGCAGAATGCGGAACAGCGCATAAACCCCGGCACTCACGCACCAACTACTCTCATCAACCTACTTAAGAATCTTGGATAGGAAGACTGCTTGGCCGACCAGAACGAAGCGCCGATCATGACGGTACTGAACGGGGGGACAACCGAACGGCCCCCGATCTGGTTCATGCGACAGGCCGGGCGATACCTTCCCGAGTATCGCGCGTTACGGGCTGAAAAGGGGGGTTTTCTCGACTTGGTTTACGACGTCGATGCCGCTGTTGAAGTCACGTTGCAGCCGCTGCGGCGGTTCGGTTTCGATGCCGCCATCCTTTTTTCGGATATCCTCGTGGTTCCTTATGCCATGGGTCAAGACCTGTGGTTCGAGGAAGGCGAAGGGCCAAGACTCGCGCCGAAGCTGCTCGACACCATGCTGGAGGGCCTTACGGCAGCGCCAGAGCGGCTCGAGCCTGTGTTCCGGACCGTGGCAGGGGTCAAAGCTGCACTGACGCCTGACAAGGCTTTGCTGGGGTTTGCCGGCAGTCCCTGGACCGTGGCGACTTACATGATAGCGGGCCAAGGTAGTCGCGAGCAGGCCGAAGCTCGTCGCCTGAGCTACCGCGAGCCGGCGCGTGTCGTCCAGCTGCTTGACGCGGTCGCCGACGTAACGATCGGCTATCTGCGGGGGCAGATCGACGCCGGAGCGGACGCGGTTCAGCTGTTCGACAGCTGGTCGGGCAGCCTGTCGCCCCAGCAGTTCGAGCAGATGGTCATCGCGCCTAACGCCAAGATTGTCGCGGCTTTGAAGCAATCGCATCCCGGCACGCCGATCATCGGATTTCCCAAGGGTGCTGGGGGCAAGCTGCCGGCCTACGCCCGCGAGACGGGTGTCGATGCGGTCGGCGTTGATGAAACGGTCAATCCGGAATGGGCGCATGCGTCGCTGCCGGTCGGCATGCCCGTTCAAGGCAATCTCGACCCGTTGTCGCTCGTTACCGGCGGTCCGCAGCTTCACGATGCCGTCGCGCGTATCCTGAATGCTTTTGCGGATCGTCCGCACATTTTTAATCTCGGCCACGGTATCGTTCCCGACACGCCATTGGCACATGTCGAGGCCGTTTTGGCGCAGGTGCGGGGTTGAACTGAATGTTCGACTGGTTCGGCGTCGGTATGCTTGGATCCGCTTATCTTTGGGTCAAGGCGGCGCATGTCATCTTCGTGATTTTCTGGATGGCTGGCTTGTTCATGCTGCCGCGTTTTCTTGTTTATCATCAGGAAGCAGAGTCTGGTTCGGCGGACGAAAAACTATGGGCCAACCGAGAGGCACGGCTGATCTCGATCATCATGAACCCGGCGATGGTCGTGGTCTGGGCACTGGGCCTGATGCTGGTCATCAACATTGGTGCGTCGGCAGAAGGCTGGTTCCGGGGCAAATTTCTCGTCGTGTTCGGCCTGACCGTCTTTCACATGTGGATGGTCAATTACGCACGCAAGCTGGCATCCGGGCAGCGAACGGCGTCCGGGCGCACGCTAAGGTTGCTCAACGAGATCCCCAGTCTTGCGACGATTGCGATCGTCATCCTCGTGATTGTACGGCCCTTCTAGGCTGCTTGACTTTTGAGCCTGCCGCGCCGAAACAATGCGTAGCGGAAACGTCCTGTTTGCCGCTTCGAGTGCCGGTCCTCGGCGTCCTCGCGCGACCTGATCAGGGTCTGCCCATCTCCCGGAATGAAGAATGATCCACCTGAAAGAACTTAAGAAAAAATCGCCTGCCGATCTGGTCGAGATGGCTGAAGCACTGGGCGTCGAAAGTGCATCGACCTTGCGCAAGCAGGACTTGCTGTTCGCGATCCTTAAGGAACAGGCCGAAAACGGCGAACAAGTGATGGGGATCGGCACGATCGAAGTGCTGCAGGACGGTTTTGGTTTCCTGCGCTCACCCGAGGCCAACTATCTGGCCGGGCCTGACGATATCTATATTTCCCCGAACCAGGTCCGCAAACACGGCCTGCGCACGGGTGACACCGTTGAAGGCGAAATCCGCGGGCCAAAAGATGGTGAACGCTACTTCGCGCTGACCAAGCTGACTGCAGTCAATTTCGACGATCCCGAAGCCGTTCGGCACCGCGTAAACTTCGACAATCTGACGCCGCTTTATCCTGATGAGAAGCTTAACCTCGATACGCTCGATCCGACCGTCAAGGACAAGTCGGCCCGGGTGATCGATATTGTCAGCCCGCAGGGCAAGGGGCAGCGCGCGCTAATCGTGGCCCCGCCGCGTGTCGGCAAGACGATGTTGCTGCAGAATATTGCTAAGGCGATCACCGACAACCACCCCGAAGTGTTCCTGATCGTGCTGCTCGTCGACGAGCGGCCCGAAGAAGTCACCGACATGCAGCGCAGCGTGAAGGGCGAGGTGATCTCCTCGACGTTCGACGAGCCTGCGACACGCCATGTGCAGGTTGCTGAAATGGTGATCGAAAAGGCCAAGCGACTCGTCGAGCACAAGAAAGACGTCGTGATCTTGCTCGATTCGATCACGCGTCTCGGCCGTGCCTACAACACGGTTGTGCCGTCGTCGGGTAAGGTTCTGACCGGCGGCGTCGATGCGAACGCCCTGCAACGGCCGAAGCGTTTCTTTGGCGCTGCGCGCAACATTGAAGAGGGTGGATCGCTGTCGATCATTGCGACAGCGCTTATCGATACTGGCAGCCGCATGGACGAAGTTATTTTCGAAGAGTTCAAGGGCACCGGCAATTCCGAAATTATCCTGGATCGCAAGGTGGCCGACAAGCGCGTCTTCCCGGCACTCGATGTCGGCAAGTCAGGGACCCGCAAGGAGGAACTGCTGGTGGCGAAGGACAAGCTCAGCAAGATGTGGGTGCTGCGCCGCATTCTCATGCAGATGGGCACCACCGATGCGATGGAATTCCTGCTGGACAAGATGAAGGATTCGAAAACTAACGAAGACTTTTTTGACAGCATGAACTCTTAGGGCAGTTGATCGTTATGCGACCATGCTGACCTCTTTGCCAATACTTGCGGCTGCTGCGACGGAACCCATGTCGATGTCGTGGCTTTGGGGCCATATTGTGTCCGATTTCCAGAACATCGGCACACCATCGGCAATGGCCGCATTCGGTACTGTCGTGTTGCTCGATATCGCGCTGGCGGGCGACAATGCGATCATTGTCGGCGCGCTGGCCGCAGGGTTGCCCGCCGAACAGCGCCGTAAGGTGATCGCGATCGGTATCCTCGCGGCGCTACTCCTGCGAATCGTGTTCGCCGTGGCCGTCCTCTACGGTCTCGAGCGCTTCAAGGAATATGGCCTTGTCCTCGGCGGGGGGCTCCTCCTGCTGTGGGTCGCCTGGAAGATGTATCGCGAACTGCAGCCTAAACGCGTTTCCGGCGGTTCTGCCGAGGTTGATGGCGACGAGTATAGCGGCATCAAGCCCGCCAAAAGCTTCGTCAGTGCGGCCTGGGCCGTTGCGGTGGCCGATGTTTCGATGAGCCTCGATAATGTTCTTGCGGTCGCCGGGGCGGCGCGTGAGCACCCCGGGATCATGGTGATCGGCCTCGTCCTGTCTGTGGCGATGATGGGGGTCGCGGCGAACCTCATCGCCAAGTATATTGAGCGTTATCGTTGGATTGCTTGGGGTGGCCTCGTCATCATCATCTATGTCGCTGGCAAAATGATCTTCGATGGCTGGCACGACTTTGCACCAATGGTTCAGGCCCTGTTCGGCGCCTCACTTGCGGGCGGCGCGCTGTGATCACAGAAGCGCGACTTAGGGGACTGCCATGAAGATTACTGTCGATGTGGATTGTACGCCTGAAGAGGCCCGTCGCTTCATGGGCTTGCCAGATCTGGCTCCCGTTCATGATGCCTATGTCGGTCAGATGCTCGACGCGGTTAAGAACGGTGGGGTGTCACGCGATATGTTGGAAGGCATGATGAAGAACTGGATGCCCATGGGTGAGACCGGCATGAAGATGTGGACGCAATTGTTCGACAATGTGATCGGACAAGGCAAGAAATAGAGGCCGTTTGCGCCAGTTGCGGCCATAGCGGCTTCATGTTTGCCGCCGATGGGTAGTATCAATGACCTTTCGTCCGACCATTTTTGCCCGTTCGACAGGGGTCCTGCCTTCGGCCATTGCCATTGTCAGGATCAGCGGACCGGCTGCTCGGACCGCGCTCACCCGGCTCTCCACTGCGTCGATGCCGGCACCCCGCACAGCCGTGGTGCGTCGGCTGCGTCACCCAACGACTGACGCACCGCTCGATACCGCGCTCGTTTTATGGTTGCCGGGTCCGGACACAGCTACGGGTGAAGATATTGTCGAGCTGCATCTTCATGGCGGATCGGCCGTGGTCATGGCCGTCGAGCGTGCCCTTGCGTTATTGCCGGGCTTCCAGCCTGCGGAAGCAGGCGCCTTTACGCGACGCGCCTTTGAGAACGGGCGTCTCGACCTGACGCAGGTCGAGGGGCTTGCCGATCTTCTTGCCGCAGAAACAGAGCGGCAGAGAGTGGCGGCATTGGTTCAAGCCGAGGGTGGTTTGCGTCGCGAAGTCGAGCGTTGGCAGGCCAGTTTGCTTCAGCTCGCCGCACGCACGGAGGCTTTGATCGATTTTGCCGATGAGGATGACGTTGGGACGGATGACGATTCGCTCCGGCAGGATTGCATTGCTCTTGCGGCGACACTCGAAGAAGCGCTTGCCAATCCGCCTACGGAGCGTCTGCGTGACGGTGTCCGGATTGCGATTGCGGGTCCGCCAAATGTCGGAAAATCTACGCTTATTAATGCATTAACTGGTCGGGAAGCGGCGATTGCGTCGCCTATCGCCGGGACGACCCGAGATTTGATTGAAGCACCGGTAAACATCGACGGCATAGCTGTCATCTTTGTGGATATGGCGGGGTTGCGCGCAGATTCTGACGATCCGGTAGAGGCAATCGGTATCGCTCGGGCTGAAGGCGCCATCCTACGCAGCGATTTGGTTCTCTGGCTTGGTGATCCTGTGCTTGCGCCCGCTGGCGATCACGTAGTCGTCGTTGGAACGAAGAGCGATCTCGGCATGAATCGTTCCGGTGCGGAATTGACCGTATCCGCTCTGACCGGGGAGAATATGTTGGCGTTGCGCAGTCTCATCCTTGAGCGTGTGACAAAGTTGCTTCCCGGGGTCGGTCGCGTTGCGCTCAGTATCGCGCAGCAGAATCACGTCCGTGCTGCAGCTATAGCTTTGGCGCATAGTGCGTTCACCTCCGACGAGGTATTGCTGGCAGAGGATATCCGTACCGCACTGCGCGCGCTCGATCGAATAACGGGAACTGCCGATACCGAGGCGATGCTCGATAATCTGTTCGGTAAATTCTGTATCGGGAAATAGAGTTTCACGTGAAACACTGGGCGCGGTATAGCCGCCGTATGGATTTCGATGTCATCGTTGTTGGTGGTGGACACGCCGGGGCAGAGGCTGCTGCTGCGTCGGCGCGTTGCGGTGCGCGCACAGCCCTGATTACCTTTGACCCGAAATTGCTTGGGGCGATGTCGTGCAATCCGGCCATTGGCGGGTTAGGAAAGGGTCACCTCGTTCGCGAAGTCGACGCACTGGACGGGCTTTTGGGGCGGGCGTCGGATGCAGCCGCGATCCATTATCGTATGCTGAACCGGTCTAAGGGTCCGGCTGTGCAGGGTCCGCGCATTCAGGCCGACCGGAAGCGCTTTGCAACTGCCGTTCAGGGAATGCTCGAAGCCACCCCCAACTTGACCGTCATAGGGGGTGCAGTCGAATCGCTCTATCTGGACTCTGGGCGGGCGGCGGGGGTCGTTCTCGATCCCGGAACAATCATTCGCGCGCGAGGGGTGGTGCTCGCCACCGGTACGTTTTTGAATGCCCATATGTTTCGCGGCCTTGATCGAGAGGAAGGTGGTCGCGTCGGCGAGCGGTCGGCAACCGGACTTGGTCACCAACTCCGTACACTCGACCTACCGATTGGCCGGCTCAAGACGGGCACGCCACCGCGCCTAGACGGTCGCACGATCGATTGGTCTCGTCTGGAACGCCAGGCATCGGACGCGGAGCTCTGGACAATGTCGCCGCTCGGCAGTCGGATCCTGCCGCAGTTATTCTGTGCTATTACCCGAACTAACCTCGCAACGCATGATGCGATCCGCGCCGGTCTCGAATCATCTCCCTTGTTTTCGGGCGCCATCGAGGGGCAGGGACCGCGCTATTGCCCTTCCGTCGAGGACAAGGTGCTGCGTTTCGGCGACCGCGACGGGCATCAGGTATTCCTCGAACCGGAAGGTCTCGATTCGCCTCTCATCTATCCGAATGGACTGTCGACGTCGCTCCCCGTGGCGGCGCAGGTTGCCATGTTGCGCACGATAGCCGGGCTAGAGGGGGTTGATGTTGTTGTTCCGGGTTATGCTGTCGAATATGATTATCTAGACCCACGTGCGCTCGATCATGGGTTGGCCTTGCCGGCGGTGCCCGGTCTCTTCTGTGCGGGCCAGATCAACGGCACGACCGGCTATGAGGAAGCAGCGGCGCAGGGGCTTGTGGCGGGTGTCAATGCAGCTGCCTATGCGTGCGGGTTTTCGCCGCTTCTCCTTGGGCGTGAGCAAAGTTACATTGGTGTAATGATCGATGACCTTGTGCTGCAGGGGGCAAGCGAGCCTTACCGCATGCTCACGTCGCGCGCGGAGTACCGATTGGCACTACGCGCAGACAATGCGTCCACACGTCTTACCGATTCAGGCATGGGTGCCGGTTGCATAGGGCTAGAGCGGCAGCAGTGGTGGAAACAGCGTCGTGGCCATTTGGATCGGGCGCGCGATGGCGCTAACGATGTTCCGAACGATGTCGCCGATGAAATCGCTGTGGATGCGCAATATGCGCCTTATCTCGTGCGGCAGGAATCCGAACGGCGCAGCCTTGCAGCGAGTGATGGTCTGCAGCTGGCGGAAAATTTAGTTTGGGCCACTATTCCCGGCTTGTCGAATGAGATGGTGGAGCGTCTTACTCGCGCCTCGCCGCGTACCCTTGGCGATGCGCGTCGGGTAAGGGGCGTAACCCCAGCGGCTTTGGCGGCGATTATGGTGACAGCCAAGCGCGCGCATGGATGAATCTGCGGCAAAGGCGTGGATGGCCGATTTGGGTGTTTCACGTGAAACATCTGAGCGGATCGACCAGTTCGTAGCGCTGCTGCGTAAGGAAAGCGTCCATCAGAACCTCGTCAGCGCAGCAAGTCTGAACCATGTCTTCGCGCGGCATATCGTTGACTCGGCGCAGTTGTGGCGTCTCGCACCCGATGCAACGTCGTGGATTGATCTGGGAAGCGGAGCAGGGTTGCCAGGGCTAATCATTGCAATGCTCGGCGATGCGCCCATCACCCTTGTCGAATCACGCAGGCTTCGAGCCGATTGGCTCCGGCGGACCGCAGATGTGTTGGGTCTGACGAATGTTACGGTGGCGCTTGGGCGGTTGGAGATACTGAAAACCCGGCCCGTTGGTGTGATTACGGCGCGTGCGTTCGCACCACTGCCCAAGCTTTTCGCCTTGGCCCACAGGTTTTCCACAGAAGAAACCCGCTGGATCCTGCCAAAGGGGCGTTCAGCAGCGGAAGAACTGGCTTCCATCGCTGCGACGTGGCACGGTTCGTTTCACATCGAACCGAGCGTCACAGATCCTGATAGCGCTATCCTGATCGCACGCTACGTCATGCCCAAGAGGATAAGGCTGTGATCACCATTTGCGTTGCAAACCAGAAGGGCGGTGTCGGCAAGACGACCACGGCCATCAACGTGGGTACGGCACTTGCCGCTATGGGCTGGCGGACCTTGCTGATTGACCTCGATCCGCAAGGTAATGCCTCGACAGGGCTGGGCGTTCACCACAGTGAGCGGATCAGGTCGAGCTACGAGCTGCTGACCGGCGATTGCACGCTTGAAGAGGCCGTGATTGCGACCAAGATACCGGGACTAGATTTGATCGCCGCCACGGTTGACCTGTCAGGTGCTGAAATCGAGCTCGTCGATTACGAGAACCGCACGGATCGCTTGCGCCTTACGCTTGGAGCGAGTGCGGACGCGCGCTGGGACATTTGCCTGATCGATTGCCCGCCGTCGCTTGGGCTATTGACGATCAACGCCATGGTCGCAGCGCAATCTTTGCTCGTGCCGTTGCAATGCGAATTTTTTGCGCTGGAGGGACTGTCGCAACTGTTGCAAACCATCGAGCGCATCCGTGCCAAGTTCAATCCTACCCTCGGCATATTGGGCGTGGCGCTCACCATGTACGACCGGCGCAATCGCTTGACTGAGCAAGTCGCACAGGATGTTCGCGCCTGTCTCGGTACGGCGGTGTTTACCACCGTTATTCCGCGCAATGTCCGGTTGTCGGAAGCGCCGAGCCATGGCTTGCCCGCGTTGATCTATGACATCCGGTGTTCGGGGTCCGAGGCCTATATGGCGCTTTCACGTGAATTGATCGGCCGTTTGCCGCCGCGTGCCCAGGCGAAGGCGGCGTGAGCGTCGAACCGGTAACGCAGAAGCGACGTACCCCGGGCCTTGGCCGTGGCCTGTCCGCACTGCTCGGCGATGCGACCCCGGCCGAGGCGGCGCGTCCTGACGGCGTGCGTGAACTCGCCATCGCCGACATCTCCGCGCATCCCGGCCAGCCGCGCCGCTATTTCGACGACGAGGCTCTGGCAGAATTGGCAGCATCGATCGGCACGCGTGGTGTCCTGCAGCCCATCGTGGTGCGCCCGGTTGGCGATCGTTACCAGATTGTTGCCGGCGAGCGCCGCTGGCGCGCGGCGCAGGCAGCGCGTCTGCACACTATCCCGGCGATCATTCGCGAGTTCGATGAGGGTGTTACGCTCGAGATCGCGCTCATCGAAAACATCCAGCGTGAGCAGCTTAACGCCATAGAGGAAGGCGAGGCCTATCGCCGCCTGATCGACCTGCACGGGCATAGTGCCGACGCGCTTGGCAAATTGCTGCATAAATCGCGCAGCCACATCGCCAATCTGATGCGTCTCGTCGATTTGCCCGCCCCGGTGCGGGCGTTGATTGCTGAGGGGCGGCTCCAGATGGGTCATGCGCGGGCCTTGGTGGGGTTCGAGGGTGCCGAAGCGCTCGCTGCCAAGATCGTTGCCGACGGGTTGTCGGTTCGCGCGGTCGAAGCTATTGTAAAAAAAGCAAAAAAACCTTCTCCCACCGAATACAAGTCGATGCCTGAGCGCGGTTCGAACGCGGATATCGCGCTGCTCGAACGGCAATTGGGCGATCTGCTGGGATTGAAAGTCGCCATCAGCCACAAGAACGGCGCAGGCGCCGTGAACGTGTCCTATGCAACGCTCGACCAGCTCGACATGGTCTGCCAACGGCTGAGCGGCGGGTCGGTTTAAGACTTAACGCCGACGTGCAGCAGCCCGTGCCATGCCCAGCATGGCTGCATGGGCGAGTACCTCGCCTGCGGTACCCGGCATCTTGACCGCAGCCTCTGCCTCCATCGCCAGGCGATGTGCCGTTGCCGCGGCCTCGGGCGACCAGAGGCGCGATTCGCGCTCGACCGTATCCATCTCGCGCTTGGCCCCACGGGGCATCTGGCCGCCGCGCCGCGCCGACAGCGCCCGGGCAATCAGCAGCGCGCGCCTGTCAACGGCGCGCAGAGCGGGAATCACTTCAACCGCGGCCTCACCTGATATTTCCCGGGCAAGTACGGCAACTTTGCCGTCGAACAGCGCATCGACGGTGTCCCACGCTTCGCGCACGTCGATCGCGGCGCCCACCGCCTCGATGTCGGCGCGCTCGACGGCACGTGGCCGGTCGGGTGAGGCGTCGACATATAGTGCCATTTTTTCGAGCTCGCGCATCATCAAGCCGCGGTCACCCTGCGTTGCATCGGCAAGCAAGCGCGCCGCATCGGCGCTGAGCCGTACGCCCATGGCGCGACCCGTCTGCACCGCGATGGCATCGGCCTTTTGCCCCTCGGGTTTCCAGCTCTGGAAGGCGAGGATATGCTTGTCATCGAGCGCGAGCTTCAGCAACGCTGAGGTCTTGGGCAGATTTCCAGCAACCAGCACGACCGGACACCCCTCGGGCGCTGCGAGCAGCGCCTCGATGGCGCGTAGCGTATCGTCACCGCCGGTCACCCGGATCCAGCGGGGGCCGCCGAACATGGTGATCGCGTTCACCTCGTCGGCGAGCCGGGCAGGGTCTTCCTTGAGCGTGCCGCCGTCGAGGTCGACGCGCTCTGCATCGGGTCCCATCGCCACCGCCAGCCGGTCGGCCAGCGCGCGCGAGCCGGCTTCGTCCGGCCCATAGAGCAGGGCAAGTTTGCAGTCGGTTCCGGGCGTATCGAGCGCGCGCCCGATCTGCGCCTCGTTCGCCTTCACTTGTCGGTCATCGCCGGGTTCTGGTCGGTACGTTTGGCATAGAGCGCGACGCGCGAGACGATCTGATCGGCAACCACGCCGGTCAAACGCTCCAGCGCGCTGTTTTCAGCTGCGATCGTTGCATAGTCTGAACTGACGACGTCGATCCCCGCATCCGATCCCGCGGTTGCGTCAAGGACCGTCTGTCCCGTCGAATTCTCGACGAGCTGGTAACGCGCGCGCAATGTCCGCCGCTCGCGGGTGACCGCATCGTCGCGGCGCACGCCGAAGCCGGAAATCTTGTCGTCGAGCTCGACTTTCAGGCTGTACCGCGGACTACGCGCTTCTTGGATGCGGTCGGCAAGGGCCGCCTGCATCAGCCAACCGGCCTTGCCCTCGATCGGCGAGACCGAGACGCCCGCTAGCGTCGCCGCAACCGGGCCGGCATTCCCACCCGAATAGAGCGGCTGGAGGCCACATCCGGCGAGCAGGAGCAAGGGTGCAATGAACGACATGCGGGTCATGCCACCAGATTGACCAACCGGTCGGGAACGACAATCACTTTCTTCGGTGTCGCCCCAGCCAGGATTGCCAGTACCTTTGCATTGGTCGCAGCAAGCCGTTCCATCTCGGCCTTGTCGGTCCCCTTGGCAACCGTGATCGTATCGCGCAGCTTGCCGTTGACCTGCAGCGCGATTGTTACCGAATCTTCGACCAGCAGTGCCGGGTCGGCCTCGGGCCAAGGGGCATCGGCGACCAGACCCCCATAGCCCCGCGCCGCCCATGCTTCCTCGGCCAGATGCGGTAGCATCGGAGCAATCAGGCGACACAATGTGTCGATCGCCCTATCGCGTGACGCACAAGGGTTTGCCTTCTCAATGGCATTGGCGAGCTCGTGAACCTTGGCGACGGCCTTGTTGAAGCCGAGGCCATCGATGTCGGCGCCGATGCCCGCAATCGCCCGGTGAAGCGCGCGGTCGATCGCAGCATCTTCACCCGTATTGCCAGTTTCCGTGTCGAACAGCCGCCACAGCCGCTGCACGAAGCGCCAGCTTCCCTCGATGCCGCTCTCGCTCCACGGCAGGTCGCGTTCGGGCGGCGAGTCCGACAGCATGAACCAACGCACGGCGTCGGCACCGTAATGGTCGAACATCGGCTCGGGATCGACCGTGTTCTTTTTCGACTTTGACATCTTCTCGACACGGCCGATCTGAACGGGTTGGCCAGTAGTTTTGAGAACGAGTTCGCTCCCGCGTGACTCAACGTCATCGGCACCGAGCCATACGATCCTGTCGCCCTGTTCCTCGGTTTGGACGACGTAATTTGTTTCCTTGGTCACCATTCCCTGAGTGAACAGGCCAGTAAATGGCTCGGTGATCCCGATCTTGCCGATTCGGTTGAGCGCGCGCGTCCAGAAGCGGGCGTAGAGCAGATGGAGTATCGCATGCTCGACACCGCCGATATACTGCCCGACCGGCAGCCAGCTCTCGGCCTCGGCGCGGTCGAACGGCTTGTTCTTGGGTTGGCTGGCGAAGCGAATAAAATACCAGGACGAATCGGCAAAGGTGTCGAGCGTATCGGTCTCGCGCCGCGCGGGTTCATTGCAATTGGGACAGGCAACATTCTTCCAGGTCGGATGGCGGTCGAGCGGATTGCCGGGAATGTCGAAGGTCACATCTTCGGGCAGCACGACGGGCAGCTGCGATCGCGGCACCGGCATGACGCCGCAGAAGTCGCAATGGATGATCGGGATCGGCGTGCCCCAATAGCGCTGGCGACTGACTCCCCAGTCGCGCAACCGATACTGCGTCTGCCCTTCGCCCCAGCCCTCTCCCTCGGCGCGCGCGATCACGGCGGCCTTGGCATCGTCGACTGACAAGCCGTCGAGAAACGCCGAATTGACGAGCACACCGTCGCCGTTGAACGCGACTTTGCCCCGGAAATAGGGATCGATATCGTCGCCATCGGAAACGACGCGACGGACAGGCAGTTCATATTTTCGGGCAAAATCCAGATCGCGTTGGTCGTGTGCGGGCACCCCCATGACGGCACCCGTGCCATAGTCCATGAGCACGAAATTGGCGACGAACACGGGCAGCTTTTCACCCAGCATCAATGGATGATCAACGGTCAGTCCGGTATCGAAGCCCAGCTTTTCCGCTGTTTCGATTTCGGCCGCCGTGGTGCCTCCCTTGCGACATTCCTCGATGAAGACTTTGAGTGCATGCCGCCGCGCTGCCATTTCCTGCGCGATCGGGTGATCGCACGCGATGGCAAGAAAGCTCGCGCCGAAAATCGTATCGGGGCGTGTCGAATAGACGTCGATGCTGTCGCTGCCATCGCTAAGGTAGAAGCTGAGCCGGACCCCCTTGGACTTGCCGATCCAGTTTTCCTGCATCAGCCGCACCTTATCGGGCCACTGGTCGAGTGTATCGAGCCCGTCCAGCAGTTCCTCAGCAAAATCGGTGATCTTCAGGAACCACTGGCTCAATTTACGCTTTTCGACCAGCGCGCCCGATCGCCAGCCGCGCCCGTCGATGACCTGCTCATTGGCAAGCACCGTCATGTCGACGGGGTCCCAGTTCACCGCGGACTCTTTGCGATAGACAAGACCGGCCTTGTAGAGATCGAGGAACAACGCCTGTTCATGCCCGTAATAGTCGGGTTCGCAGGTCGCGAGCTCGCGGCTCCAGTCGATGGCAAGACCCAGCCGCTTCAGTTGCGCGCGCATCGCCGCGATATTGGCGCGGGTCCAGTCGCCTGGATGGACCTTGCGCTCCATCGCCGCGTTTTCTGCCGGCATGCCAAAGGCATCCCACCCCATCGGGTGAAGCACTTCATGCCCCGTCATCCGCTTATAGCGGGCAAGTACATCGCCCATCGCGTAATTGCGGACATGGCCCATATGGATGCGCCCCGAGGGATAGGGGAACATCTCGAGGATATAGGCACGTGGTTTCGGGCTGGACGAATCAGCGGCGAACGACTGCCGCATGTCCCACTCGGCCTGCCAGTGCGCGTCCGCTTTCAGCGGGTTGAAGCGCGTGCTCATCCTGCAAATCAGCCCGTGATGGCGTTCCGGCGAAGGTCGCGGGCCTTGGTCAGGATGATATCTTCCAGCTTCTGTACCGTTGCCGCCTGCACCGGCACGTCGATCCAGCCCCCGCCCCGCTGCACCTGCCGCGAGGCTGCGACCCGCAGCGCGTCAGCGCGCAGGTCCTGGTCGAGGATGGTCACAGTAAGCTTCATCCGCTCCCCGGGCGAGTTGGGATTGGAATACCAGTCGGTCACGATCACGCCGCCGTTTGAATCGGTCTGGACCAGCGGCATGAAACTGACAGTGTCGAGCGCGGCCCGCCACAAATAGCTGTTGATGCCGATCGTCGTCGTGCGCGACGCAGCAAGATCGGCCACGCGATACGGGCGCTCTTTCTTGCCGCAGGCGGCGAGCGGGGCAATCAAGATCATCGCGGCGAGAAGGGAACGGCGGATCATGGGTCGGTGCGTCCTTGGATATCGGGGCTTAGCCAGCCTGGCCAAGAGCGTTAGTGCGCTATCGCCCCGCCCGCAAGCAGGCCATGAGCGGGTGTGGCGTCAGGCGATTGCCGCGAAACAAGATGGTTGATCCTCCATTGTGTGTGTCTGGTGCAACAGCTGCGCAACAAACGGCGGGCAGGGGTGGCAGCGAATCGTCAAGGGGCTATGGTGTTCCTCGAGCATATAGGGACATAAGTCGTCCGATGACGCAGGGGCGGATTTTGGCAGGTTTGGCAGGGGGCGTGATCGTTGCGTCGGTCGCCCTGTTGTCGCCTGCCTTTGGCGCCTCGACAATGACTTCTTCGATCAGGTCTCCGGTTTCACTGGGCCAGCGCGATGGAATCGGCGCGTTCACGCCGGCGGCAACCGATGCGCGGCTGGCGGCTGCCCTGTCGCGGTCGGGGTTGTCGAGCAGCGGCTTCCGCTTCACGCCCGCTTCATCGGTCCGGATCAATCGTTCAGTGACGATCGCGGTACGTTCGCGGACGAACCGGCCCGATCTGGCGGGCGATCAGGCCGATCTGGTCAAGGCTGCGATATTGCCGATCGCGCCCATTGCTTATAATCTCGGCGCGGCGGTCGGCTGGCGGAAATTCGCCGTCACCGGCGACATGCAAAAAATGGATCTGGCCGGTCTCGGACGTCGCGATACGGTCGACGTCGGGGTCAGCTACACCAACAAGCGGCTGACGACTCGGGTCCAGCTTGCGGCCGACCGCACTTCTGGTCCGGCGGCACGGGCAATCCTTGGTGGTTCGGCAGTGTTGGTCGATTTCGGGAGTTCTTACTCGCTGACGCGTAATCTCGCTGTGACGGCAGGCGTCCGCTATCGCGCTGACCGCGACCGCCTATTGCCGCAGAACGATACGCGGCGCGACAGCCAGGCTGTGTACGTGGGGACGGCATTCCGCTTCTAAGGACGTTTGAAGGCATCGATGCCCGCCCAGCCATGGATCCTAAGACCCCTTAGTTTTCTGGAATTGATGAAATTCAATCCTCCGAGAGCAATTATGCGCTGACGATGCGTGCCGACCAGTAATCCAAATCGCAAGGTACCGAGCGGTCTTGCACCTGGGTGGGATGCGGTCGCGAAGACCGGTGAAACAAAGATCAGGTCCGCCTGCACCCTTAAAGCGAGGCCCAATTCTGCGCGATTGTGAACCGCAACGCTGCGAAGACCCTTTGACGACAAGGCTGACCGGTGATGTGCGCCATCCGCACGCCACGCCTGTGCCTGCGAAGGTGGCCCCGCTAGCAGCAGCAGCAGTCGCCGCCGCCGCGTGACCTGCCGAACCCGATTGAACAGCGCGCGTCGTTCAT
The DNA here is from genome assembly GCA_049318505.1 of Sphingomonas sp. Lineage (GTDB taxonomy): Bacteria > Pseudomonadota > Alphaproteobacteria > Sphingomonadales > Sphingomonadaceae > Sphingomonas_O. Next base: position 20,897 of record JBMOGG010000027.1, read on the forward strand.
TCGCAAGCGTCGCATGGTGCCGGAAAATGATCCCGGTACCCGGGGGCAAGACGCGCGCCAGAACGACCGGGTCGCCACCGCGCTCATCGGTCATCAGCCAAAGCTTTGGCAGAGGTGCTTTGCCTGCTTGCATCGCGCCCCTATAGCCCGCCGCGTGACAAACGATGTACCTGAAAACGCCCCTGCTGCCCGCCTTCGCATGGTGCGCGACTCCATTCAAAAGGCTGCGGCCCGGTCCGACCGCACCGCCGCACAGGTAACATTGATTGCGGTATCGAAAACGCATGATGCCAAGACCATCTGTCCACTGCTCGAGGCCGGCCATCGCGTGTTTGGCGAGAACCGCGTGCAGGAGGCCGCTACGAAATGGCCCGAATTGCGTGTCGCCTATGAAGGCGTGGAACTGCACCTGATCGGCCAACTCCAGTCGAACAAGGCTGCCGAGGCGGTCGCGCTGTTCAATGCGATTCACTCGGTGGACCGCGCCTCGCTCGTCGCCGCCTTGGGCAAGGCGATGGCGCAGCAAGCAAAATTCCCAAATTGCTTCATCCAAGTCAATCTGGCCGATGAACCGCAAAAGGGCGGCTGCGCGATTACCGAGCTGCCCGCGCTGTTCACAGCGGCCCGAGAGGCGGGGTTACCGGTCAAGGGGCTGATGTGCGTACCGCCCGCGGGTCTTGAACCGGCACCATGGTTTGCGCTGCTGGCCAAGCTTGCCGCCGATCATGGCCTTGAAGGTCTCAGCATGGGTATGTCCAGCGACTATCCAACAGCGGTCACGCTGGGCGCCACGCATATCCGCGTCGGAAGCGCGCTGTTTGGCGAACGGATATGAAGATCCAAGGCATCATCTTCGATTTCGACGGCGTGATGATCGAAAGTGAATACGTCGGCAATGTGCAACTTGCGCGGACACTGACCGAACTCGGTCATCCGACCACACTAGACGAGGCGCTGACAAAGTTCGTCGGGCTGGGCGGCAAGGATTTTCTCGATGCCGTGGCGACCCACATCGGCCGTCCGGTGCCCGACGCCTTTCACGAGGCGCGCCGGGTAGAGGATGATCGCGTCCTGACCACCGGGGTCGATGCGGTGGCAGGCGCTATCGGCTTCGTTCGCAACCTGCCGGCCGCGCTGCCGCGCGCGATCGCTTCGTCGAGCACCACGCACTGGATCGAGACGCATCTTGCGCACATCGGGCTGTGTGACGCCTTCGGGTCGCACATCTATTCGGGGCGGGAGCATGTCGCGCGCGGCAAGCCGGCACCCGACATCTATTTCCACGCGGCTGCCGCTATCGGCGTCGATATCGCCGATGTCCTTATCATCGAGGATTCGGTCGTCGGGGTGACTGGGGCTGTCGCATCGGGCGCGCAGGTCGTCGGACTGGCGGTCGGCCAGCACTGTGGGCCCTACCATGAGGCCTTGCTTCGGCAGGCTGGTGCGCCGCTTGTCGCGCACAATTTCGCATCTATTGCCGCCCTGCTCTAGAGCTGGTGGCCGGTCCGGTCGCGTTTTGTGGCAAGATAGCGCTCGTTATGCGGATTGGCTGGCATATGATGCGCGACCCGCTCGACGACATCGATGCCTGAACATGCAAGGCCCGCGACCTTGGCCGGATTGTTCGTCAGCAGCCGGATGCGATCTTGACCCAACAACTTCAGCATCCGCGCCGCGACGCCGAAATCGCGCGCATCGACCGCAAAGCCGAGGCGCAGGTTCGCGTCCACCGTATCGAACCCTTGATCCTGTAGTTCATAGGCGCGCAACTTATTGATCAGGCCGATGCCGCGCCCTTCCTGGCGCAGGTAGAGCAGGATGCCCCAGCCGCTGGCCGTGATTTCGATCAACGCTACCCGCAATTGGGGCCCGCAATCACACTTCAGACTGCCGAGTACGTCGCCTGTCAGGCATTCGCTGTGCAGACGGACAAGCGGTACCGATCCGTCGGGCGTGCCGAGGATGAGCGCCACATGCTCTGAAATCGTCTCGGGACTCCGGAACGCCACGATTTCTGCGGTTTCGCTGGCATCAACCGGCAGTCGGGCCCGGGCCACAATCGCCAGACGCTCGGCGCTGTCATAGGCGGCAATATCGGCAGGCGAGGTCGCGGCATCGGCAATACCATCTGCCCGGACAAAGAAGGCGGGAAGAATACCGGTCAGCCGCGCCAGTTCGATCGCCGCCTGGGCGCTTTCCCGGTCGGCCAGCTCGATTGCCCGAAAAGGCCCTTGAAAAGGGTTGGCGAGGTCGGTTGCCGGATCGGCCATCGCACGGGCACCCGCCAGATCGATCCATGGCGCGCGTGCGACAGTCACGGGCGCATCGGCATCAGCAGCAGCACGCTGGTTGGATAGCTTCAGTGTCGCTGCGCGTGACCCGGCAAGCAGGATGTCGGCCCGGTTGTCGAAATCGAATTCTGCCAAGCGCAGGGAGTCCGCGGTTTCGATCGCCAGCAGCCGCAAGGCGCCCACCTGCACCGGCCATCCGCGGCGCAACGCATCGATGGCGCGGGCCGCAGACTTTGGCTCTGAACCGGGCAGCCCACCGCTCATGTGCGGAATTCTGTCACGAGCGGTACATGGTCGGAGGGCTTGTCCCAGCTGCGGCACGCCTCGTGCACGACATGCACCACGGCCTGTGCCGCCACGTCCTTTGTGGCCCACATATGATCGAGCCGACGCCCGCGGTCGGAAGCGGCCCAGTCCTTGGCGCGATAGCTCCACCACGTATGAAGCCGTTCGGGCGGCGGCACGAAATGGCGACCGAGATCGGTCCAGCTGCCCGTGGCCTGCAGCCTGGCGAGGGCTTCGACTTCGATCGGAGTGTGGCTGACGACATCGATCAGCGCCTTGTGGCTCCATACATCGCATTCGAGCGGCGCGATATTGAAGTCGCCGACGATCAGCGTCTCGCCAGCGACCCCTTCGGACCAACGCGTCATGCGCTCGATAAAGTCCAGCTTCTGTCCGAACTTCGGGTTGACCGTGCGGTCAGGCACGTCCCCGCCGGCCGGGATATAGACGTTTTCGATCCTGAGACCGGCGAACGACCCTTCGGTCAACATGACGCCGATGTGGCGCGCCTCGCCATTGTCCTGCCAGTCGTGACGGAGGTCGTCTGTGAACGGAATCCGCGACAAGGTTGCGACGCCGTGATGCATCGGTTGGCCGCAAATGGCACGATGCGCGTAGCCGAGCGGCGCAAACAGGTCGTGCGGGAATTCCGCATCGCGCGCCTTTGTTTCCTGCAGGCACAGGACATCAGGGGCCTGTTCCCTAAGGAAGCGTTCGACGATGTCGCGGCGAAACCGGACAGAATTGATGTTCCAGGAAGCGACGCGCAACGTATCAGACATGACGGTGCCTTAGCGAGCCGCCATGCTCGATGCTAGGCGCGGCTTACTTCGCCTGCGGTGCAGCTGCGTTGGCCGGAAGCCCGCCCAACTGGGTCACCAGCTTGGTGTAGGCGTCGAGATAGGCCAGCAGGATCACCTGCCCGACGGCTGTGTCCTGATAGCCGCCGCCCGCCGCGCCGCCAAAGGCTCCCCCGGCAAAGCCGCCGCCCGCGCCCCAGCTCCAGTCGGTCTTGCGCGCATAGCCCTGCGTCAGCGCTTCTTCTTCGGTCGTGCGCGCGTTGACGATCGACAAGGTAACGGTCGCTTCGCCCTTCTTCACGTTGATGCCGCCTGCGATCGCACCGACAGCACGGCCCCATCCGCCGAATGCACCGCCGATGCCGCCCAGAAGGGCGCCGGCCCCGCCGCCGCCCGAATTCCGGTTGGCCGTCACGATATTGGGCTCGAGGAAGTAATCGGCGGCCTTGACCTGGGCTTTGCCCAGGTTCGATCCCTCCTGCAATTCGCCCTGGTCGGCCATGGCGCGCTCCATTGCGCGGCTCTGCATGCTGCGTCCGCGGTTGACGAGGCCGAAGCAGCCTGACTGCTGGACGAACACCTTGATGATCGCTTCGGGGCTGCCGAGATTATATTCACGCCACCATTGGTTGTCAGGTTCAACGATGGCAATCGTTCCAAGGCGCTTTGTGCACGTCGGGATCTGGCGCTCGGCGCGCTCCTGCGCA
>JBMOGG010000028.1:0-23746 GCA_049318505.1 Sphingomonas sp.
ATCTCGGTCAGAGGTCGTTCCGAAGCCATCTCACGAGCGACGAGTGCCATTTCGATCCAGTCCGTTCCGTGGCCGTCACCTCGCTGTGCGAATGCACTCCAAGCGATGACGCTGGCCCAATAGGTCCGCTTCGGTTCCAGCACCTTCTCGATAATCGCGCTGATCCGGTCTTCGATCTTGCGCTTGCGTTTGATTGCTGCGGCGACGTCGTCGCCATTCTCAAACCAGGAATCGAGCTGAGGGTTGGTCGCCAGCCACCGGCCCGAGCCACGCACTGCGCGTTCCACTGCCTTGGCATCGGTTACCTTAGCATCGGCGTCCGAGAGCATCGAGGAAACGAGATCATCCACCGACACAAACTTTGAGGCGACATCCGAGAGCCCGATAAGCGTAATAGCCTGAACGAGTCCAAACGGGGGCAGCGAGCCAGCCGGGCTGTCTGCCAGGGCGCTGCTCAGGATCAAGGCCGTGTCCTCGGCCGTCGTCTCATAGACTGACATCTCGGACGCAATATGGTCAAGCATGTCATCGATCTCGGGCCTGCTGAGCGAGCGCGCTACCCAGGCGTCCCGCACCCCATGACCCTGTTTGATGAGGATCGATACCAGCGCGTTCTTTTTGCCCTGCTTGATCGATGCGAAAATGCTTTGGGCTCCCGCCCCATCGCGCTCGGATATCAGAAGTTCCCTGACCTGTATTGCGGGGCGCTTCTCCGGCACCGACCCGACAGCTCGCGCGGCTCTGATGATCGCATCGATCGCACGGCACCGATCTTGCGACACCCAGTTGCGGATGAGCATGAGGTTCGTAACCGACGTTGCTGATACGAGCCCTCGTCTGGCGATCTCTTCCATCATTGAGGCTAACGGCGCAGCGATCGCCGGTTCTGCAAGAAGCCAACCGATAGCGGCCTCGCGCAGACTGGAATCGTCTGCGAGGAGGAGTCCTTCCAACAGACTGAGTTGCAGACCGGCAGGCATAGCTGCTGTCAATTCGGCGAACTGGCTCTGGATCAGGAACGGGTCACCGTCACAGGCTCTCACCAAATCCTTCAACATGTCGGCAACATCTGGCGTCGGGAAATTCTGCTGACCAACTTCGGTCTGGGTCATCGCATGATCCATTGCGCTGCGTATATCTTCCCCCACCTCGATCCCCGCCCGTGAAAACGCCGAGACAAGCGCCATCGCCGCTGTCGGCACGAGCTTGCCAATACGCATCTGCTGAGCGATCGCGGCCCTGACATGTTCCATGGCCATGGTCGCATGGCCGTTGCCGGCTTCGCTTCGCTGGCGCAGCGTCTCGAGAGCGTGGCCAAGCATGAACGAATATGCGTGATGCATGCCTGCGTCAGGTCGCTTCTTGCGCCCTTCGGCGCCGGTGAGATCGATGATTAGCAGTAAGGCTTCAGGTTGCGCAGCCAGCATATCTCCGACGCTGTGGGCCCTGGGCGACAGTTCCCCCGAGCGGATATCTTCCCGAACCATACGTGCAATCTGCTGGATGGCGGCACGTGGCGTCACGATTGATGTTCCTTTTTCGTACGGCGATTGAGTAGCCGGTATTATTGGCAGCGGCGCGTCGACAATCCCATAGTGGCGCCGTGGGATAGCACAGCACTCGATCCGCAGGCTACCTTGTCAAAAGCCGATTGAAGTTCGGCGACCAGGATGGACCTTCCGAAAGATCGGAAGATGATGGCCACATCCTTTGGTGGATCGCCCGGGAGCGGCCAGCCAGCTAGCGGGCGAGGCCGGCCTTTCGCGCTCTCCCCGTTGGACCGGCAAGGGCCGGCCGCTCAAGACTTAATTTGACGAAATATCAAATTTGACATAACGTCAAATTATGGCGCTTGAATCCAGCCATTTGCGCGGCTCCAAGCGCGCCAGGACGCGGGACCAGCTGCTGGTGGCGGCGCAAGCAATGTTGATGACGCACACGGCGGCGGCGCTTGGCATTCGGCAGATCACCGATCATGCCGGTGTCGTGCATGCAACATTCTACAACTACTATCAGGATGTTGCTGCACTGATTGCCGATCTTGGCGAGCTTCTCGGCGCTAACCACGCAGCGACAATCGCCGACTTCGGCCATGCCTCGGCAGATCCCGCACTGTGCTTTGCCCGTATTACCCGCCAGACGCTGAGAATGGTCGCTAAAGAGCCAGGCTTTGGACGCCTGATTTTTGATGTCGGTCTCCCCGCTGGCAGTCTTGTCTCGGAACTGGGGCTGCGGCTCAAACTTGATCTTGCCAAAGGCATGCAGCTTGGCCGCTTTAGCGTTTCAGACCTCGACCTGACCGCCAGCATGGTCTCGGGTGCAATAAGCGGCCTCGCGCTCGACCTACATCGTGGCATCTTGCCGTTATCTGCCATCGAACCTGCCACGACGCGTTTGCTCGAACTGCTCGGGCTTGAACCGGCTGTCGCGGCGGCGTTGGGTCAGGAAGCGATCGCATTTCCGCCCACACCGGCCTTGCCGATGCGCTGGCTGGCACTGCCGCCGATCCGGCCCCCTGCTGGCACACCGTCATGAAGCGCAATGCCGGCGCGGGCCGGACCATCGTAAAGGGCGAGGCGGGATTTGATGCAGCGCTGCTGGGCACCAGTTTCAACATGCAAGACACGGGCCGCCGCCCGGCATTGATCGTGCAAGCCAATAACGGCGCCGATGTTGTGGCGGCGGTGCGGCAGGCGCGCGCGATGGGTCTGACTATCGGTATCTGTTCGGGCGGGCACAGCTGGGCGCAGAATCATATTCGCGCCGGTGGCATGGTGCTCGATTTGTCGCGCCTCAACAGCATCGCCATCAATATTGCGGAGGGGACGGCGACGATTGGCCCCGGCTGCCTGGCTGGTGACCTCAACGCCGCCCTTTCCAAGTGCAATCTGTTTTTCCCGGTGGCGCATGCCTATACGGTGGGGATGGGCGGCTTTCTGCTGCAGGGCGGCTTTGGCTGGAATAGCCGGGCATCGGGACTCGCCTGCCAAAGCGTCATTGGCATCGACGTCGTTCTTGCCGATGGCACTTTGGTCCATGCCAGTGAGACGGAGAATCCCGAGCTGCTATGGGCAGCGCGAGGTGCCGGACCCGGCTTTTTCGGTGTCGTTGTGCGCTTTTACCTGAAACTTCAGGTCCGCCCGAAATTCATCGGTTTGAAGGTCCAGATATTCCGTATCCGCCACCTCGAGGCCGTGATGGCGTGGGCTGACCGTGTAGGTCCGTCAGTGACCCCCAACGCCGAATTCCAGCTCGTCTTCGATCGCAAGGCGATGGGGATCCTCGCGCATGGTATTCAGGTCTTGACGCCGGTGCTCGCCAACAGTTGGGCCGAGGCACGCGCGGCAGTGGACTTCATCGACAAAAGCCCGATCCGCAAGCTTGCAAGCTTCACCCTGCCTCTGCTGCCAGTCTCGCTGAATATGATGATGAAGGGCGGCGAAAACACGCTGTTCCTGCCCAACACGCGTTGGACAGCCGACAGCATGTGGATGAACACACCGATCGACCCATTGTTGCCGGCGATGCGGCGGATTGCCGATACCCAACCGGCGGCCCCCAGCCATGCGCTGTGGCTCAACTGGAACGGTCCTGCGACGAGGCCCGACATGGCCTTTTCGCTCGAAGCGCGGACCTATCTTGCGCTTTATGGCGGACTGCGCAGCGACACGGCAAATCCAGCTGATGAAAGCTGGGCGACCGACCATATGCGCGCTTTGCAAGACCACAGCGTCGGCATCCAGTTGGCCGATGAAAATCTCGGGCGCCGTCCGGCGCGCTTCATGGCGCCTGCGAACCTTGCCCGGCTCGACGATCTGCGCGGGCGCTACGACCCGGACGGGCTGTTCAGTTCATATATGGGGGGCGTCGCATGAGAGGCAGCATACCGATCTCCGGGCGCTATCTGGGTTATCGCGCCGCCGACACCGCCCAACCCTTTGCTCGCTTCTTCATTCCCCATATGGCGCCACTGGCGCCGCATGTATGCGCAGCGCTCGATCGCGGCAGTGTGCCGGCACCGCTGTTGCCCGGGTTTGAGGATGCGGCGAAAAATCTGTTCGGCGGCGCCGCCGTGTTGGAGGATGGTTTTATCCTCACGCCTGACGGGGGAATGCGCGTGAGCGTGCGCACCGCCATGCCCGGCGCGACCCCGGCCATGATCGACTGGTGGTTCGGTTGGCACGGCGACACGCCTGCCAAATACAAGCTCTGGCATCCGCAGGCGCATGTTCATGTCGGGTGGCGCGAAACGCCGCCCGCCGGCACAAGCGGCCGTGCGCATTACATTGGTCAGACCTCGATCGTTGACGAATATATCGGCAGCACGCTGATTCGCGGTGCCATCCGCTTTGTGCCACCCGCGTCGCTGGGCTTCACCGATCGCAGCCTCGATGATGATCGCCAGGCCACCATCGTCTGCGCGCGTATCGGGCTTGGCGATGCCCCGATCGATATCGGCTATTTGGCCCACCATGTGCGAGCCGTTCCCGGTGGCAGCGAGATGCGATCGCGCTTCTGGATGGGGGGGCAGCACGTCGCCGGGCGCAATCTGCTCGGCAGTCTGGCGGCGCCGATTGCCAAGCTGGTGCAGCGGCTAACCGAGGGCGACGCGCGGGCATTGCTGGTTCATTGCGCTGAGGAAATGCCGCACCTCGCAAGTTTTCTGCCTGCGTTGCATGCCGAATTCGGCGGCATCGGTGGCGCCGATGCCAACATCATTCCCGAAGCAAAATAGGTCTGGCTATGCGCATAATGTCTCTCGCGGCTGTCGGTCTAACGCTGGTCATTGCGGTTGCGGGCGTTGTCGGGTTCCGGCCGCAACCCGTGCGCGTGCCAGTGCGCCCGGCCCCGGCGACGCCGCTGCGCGCAACAATTGGCATCGCGCCGACAGATCAGGCGCTGACCTTTGCTCGCGTCGGTGGGGGTGCCACCGCGCAGACAATTGTCGTAACCCGCTATCAGGATGGCGTTGTGACCGGTGTCGACCTGACGCCGCTGCTGCTGCCCGGGGAGGATGCGATCGCCGCGCATAACCGCCTTGGCTATGATGCGATTGCCGCGTTTGTTGCAGCGGCAAAGACCAGCGTGAACCACGAAGCCGCAACCCTGGCGATACCAGTCGATTTGCGCGCGGTGCACGCCGCGGTGGCCACCAATTACCCTGAGCATGCCGATGAAGCCAAGGTCAAAGGCGGCCCGTTCATGTTCGCCAAAATCGCCCAACCAACGTCGTCACGTGCTGCGATTCCGGCAAGCAAAGGCCTCCTCGATTATGAGGTTGAGCTTTGCCTCGTCACGCTTTGGGCATTGCCTGCCAACACTGGCGCCAAGGGCGGATTGATCCTGTGCAACGATGTTACCGATCGCGCGGCGCTGCTCCGCGGCGCCGATGTCACCGATATCGCATCGGGCAAGGGATTTACCGATGGGAAGAGCGGGGCTGGTTTCCTGCCCGTCGGGGAGCTGTTTGTCGTGCCGCGCGACCTCAAGGCCTTTATCGAGCCGCTTGAGCTCAATCTCTCCGTCAATGGCGAGGAGCGGCAACACACTCGTGTAACCAGTTGGATTTGGGATCTTGACCGCTTGCTGCTCGAAACAGCCAAGCGAAGCGGCGTCAGCTGGACCTGGCGTGAAGGCAGCGCGCGACTTCCGGTCAATAAGGATGGCGCCTTGCCCGATCGCACGCTGGTTCTGGCCGGGACGCCAGCGGGAACGATCTTTCAGAGTCCAGGTCCGGCGACGTTCGTGCGCGGCGCCCTGGATTGGGTGGCGAAGTTTGGCCGAGGCAGCCCAATCACTGCGGTCGTCGAGCGGACAATCACGGATGACCGCGCCTCTGGCGGCTATCTCCAAACGGGCGATGTCGTGACCATTCGGGTGGATAAGATGGGGACGCTGGAGAATCGCGCCGAATAGCGCCGGGCCTGCCAATGACGATTTAATTTCGGCTTCTGTCACAATCCGACATCGCCTGGCCCAATAGCGATCGGCCGTAACTGGTCGCTTGCTGCCGCATTGCTCGGGCAGGAGGTATGCAAAGCGCAAAAATTACGGCGTCCTCAAAAAGGCTCTCTTTTTCAATATGGTCCGCCCAATAGCAGGCACCTAAGCGAGCGTTTCAGCCACCGCCCGAACCCGCGCCTCCCGGTCGCCCGCATTCTTTGCCACCATCTCACGGTACCGCTCAAGCGTCGCCGCATCGGCCTTTTCGGGCGTGCCGCTGTCGAACGGGGGGGCGGGGTCGTATTCGATGCTGAGTTGCACGAATTTGGCGTGATCCTCGCCCCGGATCGCCGCGGTCAGCGCGAGCGCGAAGTCGATGCCCGCGGTCACGCCGCCGCCGGTGACGCGGTTGCGGTCGAAGACCGTCCGCTCGGCGACTGGCTCCGCGCCGAACCACGCGAGTTGATGCCGCGAGGCCCAGTGGCAGGCTGCCCTGTAGCCGGTGAGCAAGCCCGCCGCGGCGAGCACGAGTGATCCGGTGCATACGCTCGTCACCCACGTCGCGTCGTTGCCGGTACGGCGGACCCAGTCGAGCGTTTCGGTATCCTCCATCGCTGCGACCGTTCCGAACCCGCCGGGGACGCACAGGATGTCGGCGCGCGAGACATCAGCGAAGGTTGTGGTCGGCAGCAGGTCAAAACCGGCATCGGTCGGCACCGGATCGCGGGTCCTGGCGACCAGATCGATCTTCGCATTGCCCAGCCGCGACAGCACTTGCGCGGGGCCGGTCAGGTCAAGTTGGGTGACATTGGGAAACAGCAGGAAAGCGACATGAATGGGTTCCATGGGCCTTTCTCCTCCGCTAGGTCCGCGCGCTAATCGAGCAGGCGGACCGGAACAAGCATGAGCGCGTACATCGAACATATCGTCGGCTGGCTGGCGGGTTTCACCACCGCGATCATCGTCGCCATGGGCTATCCTGGTGTCGCGCTGCTGATGGCGATTGAGAGCGCGTGCATCCCGCTGCCCAGCGAAATCATCATGCCGTTCGCGGGCTATCTCGTCTCCCAGGGGCATTTTAGCCTGTTGGGCGTCGCAACGGCGGGCGCGATCGGCTGCAACCTGGGATCGGTCGTCGCTTATGAATTCGGCAAGCGCGGTGGACGACCGCTGGCGCTGAAATATGGGCGTTATGTGCTGATCGACCATCACGACATCGACAAGGCCGACAGGTTCTTTGCCAGATATGGCGACTGGGCGGTGCTGATCGGGCGGCTGCTGCCCGTCATTCGGACTTTCATCGCCTTCCCGGCAGGCGTTGCGCGGATGCCGTATCTGCGTTTCCACATCTTCACCTTCGTCGGATCTTGGCCGTGGTGCTTCGCGCTCGCCTGGGTTGGTATGAAACTGGGCGCTGCCTGGAACAGCGACCCCCGCGTGAAGGCAGTCATGCATTCGCTCGACGTCGTGATCGTCGCCGTCGTGCTGGCGGCGGGTGTCTTGTTCGTGTGGCACAAGCTCAGACAGCGCCCGGCATGAGCGACCTGACCCGCAACATCGCGCTGCTGATCGACGCCGACAATGCGTCGCACAACAGCCTTGACGATGTGCTGACGGTGCTGGCCGAACTGGGTGCGGTGAATATCCGGCGTGCCTATGGCAATTGGTCGAAGCCCGCGCTGAAGGGCTGGGCGGCCGCAACGCAGACGCATGCCATCGAACCGCAGCAGCAGTTCGACCTGACCAAGGGCAAAAACGCGACCGACATGAAAATGACGATCGACGCGATGGACCTGCTTGCGGGCGGGCGGGTGCAGGGGTTCGGCATCATGTCGTCGGACAGCGACTTCACGCCAATCGCGATGCGGCTGCGCCAGAACGGCCTGCCGGTCTATGGTTTCGGGACGTCGAAGACGCCAGAGGCGTTCCAGCGCGCCTGCACGCGGTTCATCGACGTCAGCGCGCTGGGCGAGGACGTGCCGATGATGTCGCTACCCCTGCCACCGCCGGTACGCGCCAAGGTCGATACGGCAGTGCTCGAACTGCTCGCCAAGGCTTGGAAAGCCGCAAAGCGCGACGAACGCGGCTACGCCAAGCTCGCCGAAGTCGGACAGCTGGCAGGCAATCAATCGTCGTTCGATGCGCGCAGCTATGGATATTCGCGGCTCTCCGACTTGCTCGCCGATGTGCCCGAGTTCACCAGCGAAAAGCGCGCCGACGGCGTGTGGGTGAAGCGGGTGCGGTGACTATTCAGCCGCCAGCAAATCCACCGCGCCGCCGAGGTCGACCGAGACCAGCCGGCTGATTCCCTGTTCGACCATCGTCACACCATAAAGGCGGTGCATCCGCGCCATGGTGACGGCATTGTGGGTGACGATCAGGTAGCGCGTGTCGGTCGTCCGCGTCATCGCGTCGAGCAGGTCGCAAAAGCGTTCGACATTGGCATCGTCGAGCGGGGCATCGACCTCATCGAGGACGCACAAGGGCGCCGGGTTGGTCAGGAACAGCGCAAAGATCAGCGCGACCGCCGTCAGCGCCTGTTCGCCACCCGACAGCAGAGTGAGCGACGTCAGCTTCTTGCCCGGCGGCTGCGCCATGATCTCAAGCCCCGCGTCGAGGGGGTCGTCGCTGTCGATCATTTCCAGATGCGCCTCGCCGCCGTCGAACAAGGTGCGGAAAAGCTCGCGAAAGTGCGTGTCGACCGCCTCGAACGCAGCGCGCAGTTTGAGTCGCCCCTCGCGGTTGAGGCTGCCGATCGAGCCGCGCAAGCGATGCGTTGCCTCGGTGAGGTCGGCCATTTCGGTCGCATTCTGGTCACGCGACGCGTCAAGCTCGGCAAGCTCCTGTTCCGCCACAAGATTGACGGGACCCAGTCGTTCCCTTTCGAGCGTCAGCGTTTCAAGGCGCTGCGACGTTGTCTGGACGTCGTCCACGGCACTTGCCTCGAAACCCAGTTTTTCGGGTAGCAAGGGGGGCGGGCATTCGAAGCGCTCGCCGGACACGCGGCCCATTTCGACGCGGCGAAGCTCCTGATTCTCCGCGCGCGCCACAGCTCCGGCGCGGGCTTCGCGCGCGGCAGACAGTGTTTCGCTTACACGCGCCACCTCGGCTTCGCAGTCGCGCAGGATCGCTTCGGCCTCACGCTCGGCCTTGAGTGCGGCCTCCGCATGCAGGCACGCGTCTTCAGCGGCTCCGCTCGCGCGGCGAACGGCGCGCGCGGCGGCGTCGGGCGCGTCCTCCAGCGTTGCCGCATCGGCGTCGAGGGCTGCAGCACGGCGGGCCATGTCCTCGATCCGCTTGGCGGCCTTGCCGCTGCGCGATTTCCAGCCTTCAGCCTCGGCGGTTGCTGCGGACCGACGTGCGCGGTCGGCGTCGAGCGCGGCGTCGAGTGCTGCGAGACGGGATCGCGCCCCAACGACCGTGTCGCGCGCGGTGCGGGCGGCGATATCGAGCGCAGAAAGGGCGGCGCCCTCATCATCTGCGGGCAGTGCGGCGCGGCGGGCTTCGGCGTTGGCCAGGTCGGCGCGGGCTGCGGTCTGGTCGAGCTCGACTGCCGCGATCCGTTCGGCGATCTGCGCATGGGCTGCGCGGCAACGTTCGGCATTGGCTGCCGCCGTGTCTACCGCGCGCAATGCCATCCGTAGCGCGGCATCTGCCGTATCGCGGCCTTGTCGCGCCTCCGACAATCCGCGCGTGGCTGTTTCGATCGCGGTGCGTGCCGTTTCGACGGCGACGTTTGCAGCATGGGCGGCGGCGCGTGCGGCCGGAAGCGTCGCTTCTATCTCGCGCAGACGGTTGCGGCGGCTGAGGCGTTCAGCTTCGGCAGCGCCTGTTCCTTCGCTCACGAAACCGTCCCAGCGCCGCAGTTTGCCGTGGCGGGTCACAACGCGCTGGCCGACGGCAAGCATGGTTCCGTCATCGATATCGACAACCGCGATTTGCGACAGGCGGCGCGCGAGTTCGGGCGGGGCTTCAACATAGCCCGCAAGGGGCGGACCTATGGTGAGCTCGGGGTCGCCTTTAACGATATCTGCCCCTGCCCAGCGACGCGGGGCGGTCGAGGTGCAGCCGACATCGGCAGCAAGATCGTCGGCCAGTGCGGCGGCGAGCGCAGCTTCATAGCCGCGCGCTGCACTTACCATTCCAAGGGCGCCCTTGGCCTCGCGCGCCGGGGCCAGAGCACGCGCTTCGCTTTCGAGTGCAGCAACTACTGTCGCTGCTTCCGACTTGGTGATCTGTGCTGTGGCTAGGTCGCTCGCTGCGGTCTCGCGCGCGGCCTCTGCGGAGTCGAGGGCCGTGACTGCTGTGGCCAGTTCTGCTTCGGCGATCAGTCTGGCGCTCAGCGCACGATCTTGCTCCGCCATGGTCCCGGCCACCGACGTCAGGGCAGCCCGCTCGGCAATGGCGCGGGTGTGGCTCTGCTCGGCGCGGTCCAACTGCGCGCGCGCCGCCGCCACGGCGGCTTCCGCCACCCGGCGCTCGGCTCCCCGTTCGGCAGCTTCGGCAGTGGCCTTGGCAAGCGAGAGTTCCGCATCCCGCGCGCCCGCGTCGGCTTCGGCCACACGCGCCGCGCGCTCGGCGCGCTCTCCATCGGCTGCGGCGATCCGGGTCGTGAGCGCTTTCACCTCGTCGGCGAGCCGCGCCAGAGCCTCTCCCGCGTCGCTCGCCAGTTCGCCCTCGCGGTCGCGGTCGGCAGCCAGGCGCTCGCGTTCCGCAGCGATACTTTCGATCCGGGTTTCGACTGCCCGCAATTCCCCCTCGACGCTGGCAAGGGCGTGGCGTGCATCGGCCGCGGCATCGCGGGCGGTCTGGGCCGCGGCACGCAAGGCCGCGAGCATGTCGGTCGCGTCGCGACTCAGCGCAGCTGCCACCCGTTGCGTCTCCGCAGCAGCAGCAACTTGATCTTCTGCAAGCGCCGCTTCGGCCTTTGCGACATCTGCCGCTGCCGCCGCATCGCGCCAGCGCGCAAAGATGCGCTGCCCCTCGGCGATCTTTATGGCGTCGGACAGCTTGCGATAGCGTTCCGCCGAACGCGCTTGCCGCCGCAGTATATTGGCGCGCGCCTCCATCTCGGCCACGACTTCGGCGACGCGGGCAAGGTTGGTCTCGGTGGCCTTCAGCCGGATTTCGGCCTCGCGTCGGCGGACATGCAGGCCGGAAATTCCGGCCGCTTCCTCCAGCATCGCGCGGCGCTCGGCGGGCTTGGCGGCGATGATTGCGCCGATCTTGCCCTGGCTGACGAGCGCAGGGGAATGCGCGCCGGTCGCCGCGTCAGCAAACAGCAACTGTGCGTCGCGGGCCCGCGCGTCGCGGCCGTTGATCCGGTAGGCGGAACCCGCTCCCCGTTCGATGCGGCGGGTGACTTCGACTTCGTCGTCCCCAACATCTCCTGGGCGTTCCGCCAGGATGGAAACTTCGGCGAACTGACGCTGCGGGCGGGTGGCCGTGCCGGCGAAGATCACGTCTTCCATCGCGCCGCCGCGCAAGGACTTGGGGCTGCCTTCGCCCATCGCCCAGCGGATTGCCTCGAGCAGGTTCGACTTGCCGCAGCCATTGGGGCCGACGACGCCGGTCAGCCCGGCCATGATACGCAGCTCGACGGGGTCGACGAACGACTTGAACCCCGACAATTTGACCCGCGCAATCTTCAACTGGTCCACCCCTTGAGGAAAAGGCTAGCGCGCCGTCACGCCGCCGTCACGCCGCCGTCACGAGTGGCGGCGCGAAATCTGTGGATAGCTTGGCCGCGGTCAGGCGCCGGCAGCACGCAGCTGCGGCTCGAGGTCGCGCCATGACGCCACGTTCGGCACGATCTTGCCATTGATGAAGAACGTAGGCGTGCCCTGCACGCCATATTCGCCGGTGCCGCGATCCCGCTGCTTGACCAGCATCTCGGGGGTCGCGGGGTCGGTCAGGCATTTCTGTGCCGCTTCGCTGGTGATCCCGCGCTGGATGACGAACTGGTCGAGGCCGCTTATGCGCGCCATTTCGACGTTCTGGGCCGCGATCGGCAGGCTCTGGATGCGCGCAAGTTCGGCCTGCGGCAGCGAGATGATCTTGCTCTCCCACTCGTTCAGACCTGCATAGTTTGCTTCGAGCAGCGCAAAGAACGGCGTGGGGCCGCCGCATTGCAGAAGGCTCGTCGCCATGACGTCCGGTCCGTGGATCAGGAAGCTGCGGAATTCGTAGCTGACCTTGCCGGTCGAGATGTATTTTGCCTTGAGCGGCTCGACACCCTGGATCGAAAAGGCCTGGCAGGTCGGGCAGGTGACCGACCCATATTCCATCAGCTTGATCGGTGCATTCGGGTTGCCCATCAGGAAACCGCCCTCGGGCGTTGCGCTCACCGTCGTTACCCATTCGGTGCCCGCTGGCGGCGCGACGGCCGCAACCGGTCCGGACGCCGCGAACGTCGCATTGCTTGTGCCCGAATTACAGGCTGCCAGCGCCAGAATCGCGACACCGGCAACAATCGTCTTCTTCATCGTCATCGTCAGGCCTTTGGCTTCAGGTTGAGGGCGGCGCGGAGCAGCGGCTCAAGGCCTGCCCATTCATTGGTGTCAACTGCTTTGCCATTCAAAAAGAAGGCAGGCGTGCCGGGGATTTTGCGCGTGCTCCACGCATCGTTGGTCATGGAGATCACGGGCGCCTGGGAGGCCTTGCTGGCATAGCAGGCATCGAGCGCGGCCGGTGCCAGACCACGCTTGGCCATCAGGGCCGTGAGCCCACTGGCGCGCGACAGGGCCTTCATGCCCGCGATCGGATCCTTGGATGTTGGCTCGGGGTCGAACTTGTTGGCCCCTTCGAAAAGCGAAGCCTGCGCTGCAAAAACAGCCTCGTGGTTGCCGGGAAAACGCCCCGGCGCACCACAGCGCGTGGCAATCGCCGCCGCCAGATCGAGCGGATCGCGCACCGCATTGCGAACCTCGAACGCCACTGTGCCCCGCTTCACATAATCGCGCATCAGGAGCGGGGTGCCCTCTGCCGCGAAATGCGCGCAGTGGGGGCAGGTGTACGACATGAACTCGAGCAAGCGCAGTTTTGCGGCCGGGTTGCCGATGACATAGGAGCCCGCCGGGGTTCGTGTTACGGTTTTGGTCCAGTCGACGGGCTTGGCCGCGCTCAGGGACAGCAGGGCAAGCAGCCCAAGCAAAATGCGCATCAACTGACCTTTCCACGAACAGGGACGTGGCGCGTGGCGGCGATGCCGCGCGCCAGCGATTCAAGCACGGTCTTAAGTTCAGGGTCTGCAATGGTCCGCAGCGAGTCGCCAAGGTCGGTCGGAATCGGGATCGACGGCGCGGGCGCCACGCGGCGCGGCTGGGGAGGAAGGGTGCCCTGGCGAATCACGACCTTGACCACGGCGGCATAGCCGAAGAAGCGGTTGACCCGTTCGATGAGCGTCGGCGCGACGTGCTGCATCATTGGCGCATGTGCGCCGGTGGCAACCACAGTCAGCACGCCCTGTTCACGCTTGCCATGCGGAAAGCGGATCGATTCGGGCGCGGAGGCATGGGCGTAACGCTCGCCAACGATCTCGCTCCATCGGCTGACCACCGACGACTGGACGAAGCCGAATTTGCGGAAGGCGGCGCGCCCGATATCGGGGACGATGTCGGCGACAACGCGCGCACGGTTGGTGCGGGGCGGTTCGGGAGCGGGGGTAGGTCGTTTCGCCATTTGAGCGGTCCATGCCACAAGCAAAGCATGTCCGTCGATATGTCTTGCATCTCCGAAAAATTATTGCCCTGGTACGACGCGCACGCGCGCGCGCTGCCGTGGCGCAGTTCTCCTGGCGCACCGCCGGCTGATCCTTATCGTGTGTGGCTGTCCGAAATCATGCTCCAGCAAACGACGGTGGTGACGGTGAGGGCCTATTTCTTACGCTTCACGACGCGCTGGCCGACAGTCGATGCGCTGGCGTTGGCGCAAGAGGGCGAGGTGATGGCTGCATGGGCGGGCCTCGGCTATTATTCGCGCGCCCGCAATCTCATCGCCTGCGCGCGCGTGCTGGCGGCGGACGGCTTCCCCGCAGATGAAGCGGGGTTGCAGTCCTTGCCCGGCGTCGGCCCTTACACCGCCGCCGCCATCGCCGCGATCGCCTTCGGGCAACGCGCGGTGGTCGTGGATGGGAATGTTGAGCGCGTCGTGGCGCGACTTTTCGGCGTGGAGACGCCGCTGCCTGCGGCCAAGCCGGAACTGAAGCGGCTCGCCGGAACGATAACCCCGGACAGGCGCTGCGGAGATTTCGCGCAGGCCATGATGGATCTGGGCGCGACGGTCTGCGCGCCTCGCAATCCGAAGTGTGGCGTGTGTCCGCTATCCAGCGCTTGCGCTGCCTTGGCTGGCGGCAATCCGGCCAGCTATCCGCGTCGAGCGCTGAAAGCCGCTAAGCCGGAGCGGACGGCGACAGCGTGGTGGATCGAATCGGACGGGCAGGTGCTGTTGATGAGGCGGCCAGCAAAAGGGTTGCTCGGTGGCATGATGGCGCTTCCCTCGACGCTCGTTGCCCCGGCGGATGCCGGGGTCGCCCTTGGCATTACCGGAGCTTTTTCGCGGCAGGCCTCGGCCTCCGCCGGGGCGACGTTCGGTACCGTCACGCATGTCTTCACCCATTTCCGCCTTAAGATGGCGGTCAACGAGGGGGTGCTCGATCCCGGTTGCGTTTTGCCACCGGACGCACAATGGTGGCCCGTAACCAAGCTTGCGGATGCGGGCATGCCGACGCTGTTTGCCAAGGCCGCAACGGTCGCGATGAGGGAGAGACGATAATGTTTGAAGCGCGGGTCGATCGTCGGCAATTTCTGGGTTCGGCAGCCTTGTTCGGCGCGTTGGCGGCGACGCCCGGCTGGGCCTTGGCGCGTGCAAATGCGGGGGCGTGGAAAAACGTTCAGGCGCTGCTCGACGAGTATGTTGCAACCAAGAAGTTGCCCGGATTGGTCGGTGCGCTTGCACGCGGAACCGATGACGCTGACTTCCTGAAGACGGGCACGCTCGCTGTGGACAGCCAGCGCGCCGTCGATGCCGACAGCCTTTACCGTGTCTATTCGATGTCGAAGCCGATCACCGGCATGGCCGCGATGATGCTGATCGAGGACGGCAAGCTGCGCCTCGACCAGAGCGTCGGCGATTTCCTGCCCGGCTTTGCCAAGCCAATGGTCGCGCTCGATTCGGAAAAGAGCCTTGATGCGAAGCCCAGCTCAAAGCCGCTGACGATTCGCCACCTGATGACCCATTCCGGCGGTCTTGGCTATATCATCACGAGCAAGGGCGAATTGCTGAAGGAATATGCGCGCCTCGGCCTTACCGGCGGGCCACTGAGCAAGAAACCGGTCCCCGGTTTTCCGCCCGTCGCGCCGCCGCCCACGTTGCAGGAATTCGGCAAGCGCATCTCGACGCTGCCGCTGATGTACGAGCCTGATGCACGCTGGAGCTATTCGGCAGGTCTCGACGTGCTGGGAGCCGTTATCGAGATCGCGAGCGGCATGCCCTTTGAGGTATTCCTGCAGAAGCGTTTGTTCGGCCCGCTCGGCATGACGTCGAGCTACTTCGTGGTGCCCTCGTCGCAATTGAGTCGGTTCACGACCAACTACGGCTTCTTCAAGGACCAGAAATTCCCGATCGACCCGGCTGCCGACTCGGCGTTTGCGGACCCGAAGATGATCCCGCTTGGCGGCGGCGGTCTGGTCATGAGTCCCCGCGACTATGACCGCTTTCTTTTGATGCTGGCGGGGAAGGGCAAGGTGGGCCGGACGCGGGTGATGAAGGAGGAGACGGTCCGGCTGGGCATGTCGAACTTGCTCAATCCCGGTGTCGCGACCGACAACACCTATGTCGCGGGCCAGGGATTCGGCGCCGGCGGCCGGGTCACGCTCGTCAACGATCCGCTGGGGTCGGGCATCGGTACGTTCGGCTGGGGCGGGGCCGCGGGCACGATCGCCTGGGTCGACCCGACCAAGGGCGTGCGCGCCTCGGGCTTTGTCCAGTACATGCCGGGTGAGGCGCTGCCTTTCGGCAAGGATTTCGGCAAGAGCGTTTATACAAGCCTGTGACCGGCTTTACCGGCAGCCCGCTCGACCGGGTCGACCATATCCGCAGCGACCCCGGTGCCTTTGCGGCGCTGCTCGGCGACTGGCGCGCACGGGTGCTGATGCTCGAAGGCGTGTCGCCGCAGATTGCCGATGACGGTCGGCTGGTGTGGAGCAGCCTGGCGACCGTCAGCGAACAAGCCGAACTGATCCTGCTCGGACTGCTCGACGAAAAGCCGCATTTCGTCGAGATCGTCCGTCACGAGACGCCGACGATCATGCGTTCGCCCGCGATGTTCCGCGCGCTGCAACTGTTGGTCGCCGAGGACGCCGCGACCTTCGGCACGGCGCTCAGCCTGATCACTTGGCACAACAACCACCGGTTCTGCGGGCGCTGCGGTTCGACCACGACGCTGTTCCGCGCTGGATGGGGCCGCAAGTGCGATGCATGCGGCACCGAACATTTTCCGCGCACGGACCCGGTCGTCATCATGCTCGCAGAGTATGACGGCAAAGCCCTGGTCGGGCGCCAGCCGCGCTTT
This sequence comes from Sphingomonas sp., assembly GCA_049318505.1. Taxonomy (GTDB): domain Bacteria; phylum Pseudomonadota; class Alphaproteobacteria; order Sphingomonadales; family Sphingomonadaceae; genus Sphingomonas_O. The sequence goes on from JBMOGG010000028.1 coordinate 16,514, forward strand.
CCGCCGGGCAATTATTCCGCGCTCGCCGGTTTCCTAGAACCCGGCGAATCAATCGAGGAAGCGGTGCGGCGCGAGATCATGGAAGAGGCGGGTATCCCGTGCGGGGCTGTCCGCTATGTCGCAAGCCAGCCGTGGCCGTTCGGCGGCGCGCAACTGATGATCGCTTGCGTCGCCGAGGCGCTGGCGGACGAAATCACCATCGATCCCAAGGAGCTTGAGGACGCGATGTGGGTGACACGCGACGAGGCCATCGCGGCGCTGGCGGGGGAACCGGGCGCGCGGTTCAATGCACCGCCGCCGTTCGCGATCGCGCATACGCTGCTAAAGGCCTGGGTTCAGCAGGGCTCGCTTGAAGCGACCTCGTAAAGCCACAAGTTGCGGTCAGTGATCCCGAGTGTCGCCCATGCAGAACGCCAGGCAGCAATGTGCGGCGCTTTAAAATGCGCGCTCAGAGCTTCCCGACCCGACCAGCGTTCGTTGACGCGGATCAGACCTGGCTCAAGCACATCCTCGGCATAGGAATAGGCGAGACATCCGGGCTCGGCGCGGCTTGCGGCGATCATCGCTGCCATCGCGGGTCGCGCAGCGTCCAGACTGTCGGGCGCCATACGTATCGTCCCGACTATCAACACCGCGCCCTCGATATCCGCCATCGGCTAACCCCGCTTTCGCGCTTCTGGATATGTCCCCAGCAACCGCACCCATTTCGTATGATAAGCCAGTTCGTCGAGCGCGCGGGCGACGGCGGGGTCGTCCGGGTGCCCCTCGATATCAGCAAAGAATTCGGTGGCCGAAAAGCTGCCGCCGCGCTGGTAGCTTTCGAGCTTGGTCATGTTGACGCCGTTGGTCGCAAAGCCGCCCATCGCCTTATAGAGCGCAGCGGGGACGTTCTTCACTTCAAACATCAGGGTCGTCATCACATCGTCGCCAAGCGCATGTGCCGGCGCTTGGCGTGCCAGAATGACGAAACGGGTCATGTTGTCGGATGAATCCTCGAGGCCGTCGGCGAGGATATCGAGCCCATAAATGGCGGCGGCGCGCGGTGGGGCGATCGCGGCCACGCTGGCATCGCCGCCTTCGACGACCAGCGCTGCGGCACCCGCTGTATCCGAATAGGCCACTGGCTGAATGCCGCGCGCACGCAGCCTGTGGCGACACTGGCCCAGTGCCTGAGGATGACTCGTCGCCTGCTTTACCCCGTCGAGGGGCCCCATGCCCATCAGCGCATAGCGGATTGGCAGGAAATGCTCGCCCGTGATCACAAGCCCCGATTCGGGCAGCAGGAAATGGATGTCGGCGACGCGCCCATGCAGCGAGTTCTCGATCGGGATCATCGCGCAGCCGGCGCGCCCTTCCTTCACGGCATCGATAGCGTCTTCGAACGCGAAGCAGGGCAGGGGCAGCGCGTCGGGAAAGGCTTCTTCGATGGCAATCTGGGAATTGGCACCGGGTGCACCCTGAAACGAAACGGTACGCGAGGCGGCAGCATCGGCGGCTTCGGTCATCGCGGCAACGATGGGCAGGGCGGGAGCGGGATAGTTTTGCATGCGCCCGTGCGGATAAGGATGATGTTGCGCCGCCGCAAGCGCGCTTGCGGTTAGCGGGACGCGGTTATAAGGGCAGCGGCAATCGATCCCGCAAGCTTTCAGGACACTCGGCACACTTATGGACAACCGGCAGAATATCATGGCGATGATGGGCCTTGGCGCCGCGATTGTGGCCCTCGGCGCGACGTTGGTCAGCAGTGAGTTTTTTACGAACGAGCGTCCTGAGAAAATGGGCTATGTCGTCGAAGGCGTCGAGGCGGGTGCTGAGAGCGGGCCGGCCGCTGCCCCGGTCGCGATCGCCACGTTGCTGCCCACGGCCGATGCCGCCAAGGGTGCCGAGGTCTTCAAGAAGTGCGCCTCTTGCCACACGGTCACGCAGGGCGGCGCGGCGGGCGTTGGCCCCAACCTCTATGGTATTGTGGGCAACAAGCACGGACATCAGGCCGGCTTTGCCTATTCGGACGCGCTGCTGGGCAAAGCGGGGCCCTGGACGTTCGAGGCGCTCAACGAGTGGCTTACGTCGCCCAAAGCCTATGCGCCGGGCACGAAGATGAGCTTTGCGGGTCTGTCGAAGCCGGAAGACCGTGCAAATCTGCTCGTTTATCTGAATGCACAGGGGTCGAACCTGCCGCTTCCAGCCGCTCCTGCCGCAGACGCCGCCCCGGCCGACGCCGCTGGGAACGCAACCGAGGCTGTCGCCAATGCGACGGCGCCGGCCGCGAACGCGACGCAAGCCGCAAACAAGTAGCGTTGGGCTATTTCGCGTAGAAGTCTTGCACGACTTGCCACGCTTCTTCGGCACTTTCGACGAAGGTCATCAGGTTGATGTCCTTTGCGGAGATGACCCCTTCGGCGGCCAATGCGTCGAAGTCGACGACGCGGCGCCAGAATTCGCCACCGAACATCAGCACCGGCATCGGCTTGATCTTGCCCGTCTGGATGAGCGTCAGCAGCTCGAACGTCTCGTCAAACGTTCCAAAACCGCCCGGGAACACCGCGACCGCGCGAGCCCGCAGCAGGAAGTGCATCTTGCGCAGCGCAAAATAGTGGAACTGGAATGACAGGCCGGGCGTCACATATGCGTTAGGGGCTTGCTCGTGCGGCAAGACGATGTTGAGCCCGACCGATTCGGCGCCGGCGTCTTGTGCACCGCGGTTGGCTGCTTCCATGATCGAGGGGCCACCGCCCGAACAGACGACGAAGTGGCGGCACCCATCGGCGTCGCGTGGGGTGGCGCTGGCGAGTTCAGCGAGTTTGCGCGCCTCATCATAATATTTCGATTTCGCCTCGAGGCTGGCGGCAACCTCTGGGTCGGGGTGCACCGAGTTAACGCCGGGTTCGGGAATGCGCGCCGAGCCGTAGAACACCATCATCGATCCGATCTTCGCTTTGTCGAGGAGCAGTTCGGGCTTGAGCAATTCGAGCTGGAACCGCACCGGCCGCAACTCCTCCCTCAGCAGAAAATCCATGTCCTGAAAGGCGAGCTTGTAGGCAGGGTCTTCGGTTTGGGGGGTCGAGACGATGTGCTTGGCGGATTCGGCTTCGGTGGCGGCGCGTTCGAAGACGCGGACGGGGATGGTGGGTTCAGTCACAATAATCCGTTCGTTCTGAGTAGCCGCTGAGCCTGTCGAAGCGGCGTATCGAAGAACAACAACAGCGGTCCTTCGATACGGGCCCTCGACAAGCTCGGTCCCTACTCAGGGCGAACGGCGCGTAGGCGTGTTCCTAACGGCAGAATGGCCCTCTTCCCATATCGAAATGCAGGTGGTCGCGGTGCGCCGCGTCATAGTCGGGGCTCAGCACCGTGTTGAACCGGCGACAGGCCGAGGCGCGGACGCTGCGCAGGAAGCGGGCCTCGCGCTCATCCCCGTTCCACCCGGCCAGCACGCCGATCCGGCGGCCGTCCTTCAGCAAGAAGGCGGCGACGTCGACGGCATTGGCAAAGGCATGTTCGGACAGGCGATCCGTCGCCGCGCCATTGACGTTGCGGCAATTGTAGGTGCCCAACGTCTCGACCCTGACGACCGGCGATCCGAACTCCACCATCGCGGGGACTTGCAGGTCCGACTGAACCCAAACGGTGAACGCATAGCCAAGGCCACAGGTCATCGCCCCGAGATTGGTGACCGGCGTGCCGATATCGCGCAACTGGACGCTGCCCAGCGCCGAGCAGCCGCCGCCAAAATCCCGGTCGGGGAGCAGCGCATAACGGGCGACGATGGCGTCCATCTTGGCGATGCACTGGCGCAGGGCCACCGGGTCGGTGCCGCGCACCGGCTGTTGCACCGGCGGGCGACGATAAGTCGGGCGGGAGATGCAGGCCGAAAGGGCGAGCGGGAGAAGGAGAGCGGCGCGACGCATGACTGCTTCTTACGTCTCCCTTTCCCCTTTGGGGAGCGGAAGAAGTCGATTGACCGCGCTGTAACAACCTCTAAGGGCGGCGCCGGGCCACGCGGTCCCAACGCCGCGCTGCTCTCTGTGAGGAGAGAATACATGACTGACTTACCCTTGCCTGCGCGCAAGCCTGCGCGTCCCCATTTCAGCTCCGGACCCTGTGCCAAGCCGCCCGGCTGGCAAACGTCGCGTCTGGCGACCGACTCGCTCGGCCGTTCGCACCGGTCGAAAATCGGCAAGGCCCGGTTGCAGCACGCGATCGACCTGACGCGCGACGTGCTTCAGGTGCCCGACACCCACCGCATCGGCATTGTGCCTGCCTCCGACACCGGCGCCTATGAAATGGCGATGTGGACGATGCTGGGTGCCAAGCCCGTCACGGCAATTGCCTGGGAAAGCTTCGGCGAAGGCTGGGTGACCGACGCGGTCAAGCAGCTGAAGCTCGATCCGACTGTGATCCGCGCCGACTATGGCGCGCTTCCCGATTTGGATGCCGTCGACTGGTCGAACGACGTGCTGTTCACCTGGAATGGCACCACCAGTGGTGTCCGCGTGCCCGATGGCGAGTGGATCGCCGCCGATCGCGCGGGGCTGACGTTCAACGATGCGACCAGCGGCGTGTTCGCTTACGACATGCCGTGGGACAAGCTCGATGTGACAACCTTTTCCTGGCAGAAGGTGCTGGGTGGGGAGGGCGCGCATGGCGTCATCATCCTGGGGCCGCGCGCTGTCGAACGCCTCGAGACCTACACCCCCGCCTGGCCGCTTCCGAAGATCTTCAGGCTCGTGTCGAAAGGCGCGCTGACCGAGGGCGTTTTCAAGGGCGAGACGATCAACACGCCGTCGATGCTGGCGGTCGAGGACGTCATCTTCGCGCTCGAATGGGCAAAGGAACTGGGCGGCCTGCGCGGCCTGATGGCACGCAGCGATGCGAACGCGGCGGCTCTCGATGCGACCGTCGCTGAGCGGTCGTGGCTCGGGCATCTGGCAGCAGACCCCGCGACGCGGTCGAAGACCAGCGTGTGCCTGACTGTCGAGGGCGCTGACGAGGCGCTGATCAAGAAATTCGCCGGACTGCTCGAGGCCGAACACGCTGCCTACGATATTGCCGGTTATCGTGACGCCCCGCCGGGGCTGCGCATCTGGTGCGGCGCTACGGTCGACACCGCAGATATCCTGGCGCTCGGCCCATGGCTCGACTGGGCCTGGGCGCAGGTCAAGAATTAGCCGTCGCCCCGACGGAGGCCGGGGCCGCAGGCGGCAAAAGAACATTTTTATCGACAGCGGCCCCGGCCTCCGCCGGGGCAACGAAAGGTTCGACAAATGCCAAAAATCCTCATTTCCGACAAAATGGATCCCAAAGCCGCCCAGATTTTCCGCGAACGCGGTATCTTGGTCGACGAGATTACCGGCAAGACCAAGGAAGAGCTGATCGCGATCATAGACCAGTATGACGGTCTGGCGATCCGTTCGGCGACCAAGGCCACCAAGGACGTCATTGCGGCCGCCAAGAAGCTGAAGGTCATCGGCCGCGCAGGAATCGGCGTCGACAACGTCGATATTCCGGCGGCATCCGCGGCGGGCATCGTCGTGATGAATACGCCGTTCGGCAATTCGATCACGACGGCCGAACATGCGATCGCCCTGATGTTTGCCCTCGCGCGGCAATTGCCGGAAGCGGATGCCTCGACCCAGGCAGGCAAGTGGGAAAAGAACCGCTTCATGGGCGTCGAGCTGACGTCGAAGACGCTCGGCCTGATTGGCGCGGGCAATATCGGTTCGATCGTCGCTGACCGTGCGCTGGGCCTCAAGATGAAGGTCGTGGCCTATGACCCATTCCTGACGCCCGAGCGCGCCGTGGCGTTGGGCATCGAGAAGGTCACGCTCGACGAGCTGCTCGCCCGTGCCGATTTCATCACGTTGCACACGCCGTTGACCAACGAGACGCGCAACATCCTGTCAGCCGAGGCCCTCGCCAAGACGAAGAGGGGCGTGCGCATCATCAACTGTGCCCGTGGCGGCCTGATCGACGAGGCGGCGCTTAAAAACGCGCTCGACTCGGGTCAGGTCGGGGGCGCGGCGCTCGATGTGTTCGTTGAAGAGCCCGCCAGCGCGTCGCCGTTGTTCGGCACGCCGAACTTCATCTCGACGCCGCATCTCGGGGCATCGACCAGCGAAGCGCAGGTCAATGTCGCGATCCAGGTCGCCGAGCAGATGTCGGATTTCCTGATGACCGGCGGCGTCACCAATGCGCTCAATATGCCGAGCCTCAGCGCTGAGGAAGCGCCGAAGCTGAAGCCCTACATGGGGCTTGCCGAAAAGCTGGGCTCGCTCGTCGGCCAGCTGGCGCATGACAATCTGACCAAGATCTCAATTGAGGTCGAGGGGGCTGCAGCGCAGCTCAACATCAAGCCGATCACCGGCGCGGTGCTTGCAGGCCTCATGCGTCGCTATTCGGATACGGTGAACATGGTCAACGCGCCGTTTCTCGCCAAGGAGCGCGGCCTCGACATCCGTGAAGTCCGGCATGACAAGGAAGGTAATTATCAGACGCTGATCCGCGTTTCGGTCCAGACGGCAGGCGGTGAGAAGTCGGTCGCCGGCACGTTGTTCGGTGTCAACGATTCTGGGGCAAGCGCGCGGCTGGTCGAAATCTTTGGTATCAAGGTGGAAGCCGATCTGGCGGGCGAGATGCTCTACATCGTCAACGAGGATGCACCGGGCTTCATCGGACGGCTAGGCTCGGCGCTTGGCGAAGCGGGCATCAACATCGGCACCTTCCACTTAGGGCGGCGCAATGCGGGCGGTGATGCTGTGGTCTTGCTGTCGGTCGATGAAGCGGTGCCCGAACCCGTGCTATGGCAGCTCTGCAAATTGCCGGGGGTGAAGACGGTGAAGGCGCTCAAATTCTGATGTCAGCCATAGGTCTCCTCCCCCAAGGCCTGCGCGACCGCCTCCCCGGTGAGGCAGCCGCGCAAGCAAGAACGGTTCGTGCGCTGCTCGATAGCATCGAGGGGTGCGGCTATGATCGCGTGTCGCCGCCGCTCGCCGAATATGAAGAGGGTCTCGCCGCGCGACTTAAATCGTCGCCGACCGATCTGGCGCGATTCGTCGATCCCTTGTCCCAACGCACCCTGGCGATCCGGCCCGACATCACGCCGCAGATTGCGCGGATCGTCTCGACCCAATTGGCGGGCGTGCCGCGCCCATTGCGGCTCGCCTATGCAGGGCCGGTCCTGAAGCTTGGTTCAACGCAGCTCGATCCACAGCGTGAGGCGATGCAGGTCGGGGC
>JBMOGG010000029.1:0-22969 GCA_049318505.1 Sphingomonas sp.
TCGAAGGGCGGCGGACGACAGGAAGTACGGTTCTCATCGTCTGAGGCCCGGCTAGCGCGTTCAGATTCCTAACCATCAATGTGACCATGGCGTTGCCTGCTGGCAACCGGTTGGGATCTCCCCTACGCCCCGTTACGGCCTCGGGATAGCCGTCAACTTTTACGATCGGCATCCGCCCTTTCTGAACCATGGTGATTGTCTAAAGGTGGTCGGCGGGCAACGCCAACCTGTCCCTCTGCCCCGAAGGAAGAGGAGTTAGAAATTCGGTTTACGCTTCCCAAGAAACGCTGCGACGCCCTCCTTGAAGTCGGCACCTTCGAACGCGCCGGCGAACATCGCGCGCGTTTCGGTGTCGTCCGCTGACTGTCCGTCGAGGATGCGGCGCACGATTGCTTTCGACTGGCACTGGCTGTGCAGTGAATTGGCGGAGATGCTTGCCAACAAGTCATCCGGATGCTCGGCGATCAGGTCGATCAGGCCGATTCGCAAGGCCTCCTCGGCGTTCAGCAGGTCGCCAGTGTAGAGGATGCGCTTCGCTTGTCCGGGGCCGACCAGATCGACGAGCAATTTGGTGTCGTGTAGGGGATAGACAAGGCCGAGCTTGGCAGGCGTAATCCCAAAGCGCGCCTTGAGTGTCGCCACGCGGATATCGCACGCCAACGCCATGCCGCAGCCCCCGCCAACGCAATCGCCATCGATGAACGCAACGGTCGGCCGGTCGGCACGCGCGAGGGCGATTTGCGCGGCATTGATGGCGTTCTGGTTTGCCGCGCGCCAATCGGAACTGTCGGCATTGGCGGACAATTCGCCGATGTCGGCCCCCGCACAGAACATCCCGGTGCGGGCCGACGTGAGCAGAATCGCGCGAACGTGCTTCTTCGCCTCGGCCTCGGCAACCAATTCGGGAATGCTCTCGAACATCGCCGTCGTCATCGCGTTGCGCTTGAGGGGCCGGTCGACCAGCAGCCGCGCGATACCGCCGATGACCTCCATACGCATCATGGCAGTACGACCTTGGCAATCTCGTGTCGCGTCGCGAACCACACGCCGTCATGGCCGTGGACATGTCGCAGAAACTCGTCGAGCGCCCAGATGCGACCCGGACGGCCGATGATCCGCAGGTGCAGCCCCAGCGACATCATCTTGGGATTGCCCGCCACACCTTCGGCATAAGTCCAGTCGAACGCGCGGCGCGCATAGTCGAGCCAGTCGGTCGGCGCATAACCGGGGTCGGTCCACATCTTCATGTCATTGGTGTCGAGCTGATAGGGCACGATGGCGATCGGTTTTCCGGCCACCGTGGCGGAATCGATGAACGGCACGTCGCCCGAATAATCGTCCATATGGTAATCGAACCCCTCCTCGATCAGCAGGCGACGCGTATTATCGGTGTGGAAATAGCGCGACAGCCAGCCATAGGGGCGGGTGCCGGTCGACGCTTCGATGCTGGCGACCGCCTTGCGGATAAAGTCGCGTTCGCTGGCCTCATCCATCTTGAACTGGTGGACCCAGCGAAAGCCGTGGCTTACCGGCTCGTCGCCGCGCGCCTGGATGGCGGCAGCGATTTCGGGATGGTTTTCCAGGCTTAGCGCCGCGACCGTCCAGCTTGCGCGGACATTGTGCTTGTCGAGCAGCGCGACAACGCGCGGCGCCCCTGCCTTGATGCCGTAAAGATAGTTGCTTTCGTTGCCATAGTTACGGATCGGCGACTTGATGTGGATGCCGAGCTCGTCGACGGGCTCCATGCCGCGGTCGCCCCGCGCGACGGTCATCTCGCTGCCTTCTTCGACGTTGACCACAATCGAAAGCGCGATTTTGGCATTGTTGGGCCAGTCGATGCTTTCAGGGATCAATGCATTTCCTCCCCGCCCGACACGTTGATTGCCTCGCCGGTCACGTAAATGGCATCGTCGCTTGCCAGCCAGGCACAGGCAGCAGCGGTATCGCTGGCAAGACCGGGGCGACCCATCGGGTTCTTCGCGGCCATGTTCTTCAGATAGGCCTCGACCGACTCGAAGCCCAACAGCTTTGAAAAATAAGCATTTTGTTCGGCGCCCAGCCCAGTCGTGACATGATTGGGGCACACCGCATTGACGGTGATGCCATACGCGCCCAGCTCGACCGCCGTCGCCCGCGTCAGCCCGACCATGCCGTGTTTCGAGCTGACATAGGCGGGCAAATGCGGAAAGCCGGTCTTGGCCGCTTGCGAAGCGATATTGATAATCCGTCCGCCTTTACCCGCTGCTACCATCACGCGCGCCACGGCTTGTGTGCAATAGAACGCGCCCGAAAGGTTGACCGCAATCACCGTGTCCCAATCGGCGGGCACGACATCGAGCAGCGGCTTCATCATGAAGCCGATCCCGGCATTGTTGACGAAGATGTCGATGCCGCCGAAAGTCGCCACGGTGTCATCTATCAGGCCTTGGCACTGTTCGACTTTGGAAACGTCGCAGGCGATGGCGGCGACCCGGGCATTGCCGCCGCGCCGCGCAAGGTCGTCGACAATACCGCGTGCCTCGTCGCCGATCTCGCGATCGGATACCACGCAATTTGCCCCCTCATCGGCAAAGCGTTGCAGGATCGCCTGACCCAGACCTTTCTCGCGCCCTGATCCAGTGACGACGATCGTCTTGCCCGCAAAGCGCATTACAGGTCCTTGGTCAGAATGAAGGTCGGGTTGTCGGTAAATTGGCCGAAGGCGGCGGCGACCATTTGAAACCCGGGATCGCTGACGTCGGCAACAAAGGCGTCTATCCCATGAATGTCGATGATTTCGACATAGTCATATGGCGGCTTTGCGTCCGAACCAAACAGGCCGGTGGCGCGGTGGACGGTGAAGTTGGCGACCGAGGGCAGGGCATTGACGCCGGGAATGTCGGTGCCACGCGCCCAGGCTTCATAATCGGACGCCGAGGCACCGGGTTTCAGGTTGAACAAGCAGACGATGCGCATCACTTCTCTCCCTTCAGATGTTTATCCATTATTCGCGCGACTGCGAAGAGGCGGGTTTCGCTGCCAGCAGGGCCAACGATCTGGATACCGACCGGCATGCCATTTTCATCCTCGCCCGCCGGTATGGCGAGCGCAGGAAGCCCTGCGACGCTGGCTAGGCAAGTGAAGTCGGCCTGGTTGGCCGGTGGGCGGCCATGCGGGAAAGCGACCTGCGGGGCAGTGGGTATCAAGAGGACACCGTCGTTGCCCAGCGCTTCGACGAGCGTCGCCTTCGTCCGCGCGAGAATATCGGGCCGGGGCACCTGTTTCTCGGCATAGTCGAGCATGAAATGCAGCTCGGGCGAAATGAGGTCGGCCTGGGTGCGGCGCAGATCGCCGAGGTCATCGATCAGCCAATAGGCAGAGGCGATGAACCCGGCGAGGCGGATGTCGGTGACAGGATCGCGGAGGGTAACCGGCTGCGCTGGTCCGTCAAGCGCCGCCAGCGCACGGCCATAGTTGGCGCGGACGCTGGGCTGGACGGTCACGTTACCAAGGTCGGCGAGGGTGAACAGTCGCAGCCCCCCTGCCTGATCGGGAGAGGGAAATGCCACCGAAGGGAGCCAGGGTGAGGGCAAGCCCAAACCTCCCTTCGGGGAGAGGGTATGGAAGACGCGCCACAGCACCTCCAGATCTCGTGCCAGCGGCCCGATGCAATCGAGGTTCGGCTCAAGCATTGCGAGGCCATCCCCGGATACCGAGCCGTGCGTTGGCTTCAGTCCATAGACGCCGTTATACGCCGCCGGAATCCGCACCGACCCCATCGTATCGGTGCCCAGCGCCGCGTCGCATAACCCCGCCGCGACTGCCGCGCCAGATCCGCCCGACGATCCGCCGGGGGTGTGGCCGAGGCGATGGGCATTATGCGTCCGGCCGTAAAACGCATTGTCGGTGGTCGCGCCAAGCGCCGCCTCGTGCATGTTCAACGTGCCCAGAATCGCTGCGCCAGCTTTCCGCAACCGCGCCACGACCTCGGCATCACGAGTCGCGATGCGGTCGCGGTGGATCCCCATACCGCCGGTCCACGGAAGCCCCGCCACCATGATGTTCGATTTGATGCCGATGGTAAGGTCGGACAGCGGGCCGTCGCAGGGGTGGGCTTTACGATCCCAGTCAACAAACGCGTTCAGCGGGGCGTTGCGCGCTTCAAGGTCGGCCCAGTCGATCAAAGCTGACGCTCGTCGATCAGGCGGATCGGCTTCTGCCGGCTATCGATCTGTGTTGCTGCCGCAGTCCCGCCAGGAGGACAGAGAGCCACGCCAACTTCGACACCAAGCCCCATACGGAGAAGGCCGATCAACTGCGCCTGGTCCGTTCCGCCCCGGCTTTCGATCGTCACCATCATGTCGTCGCGCTGCGTCGCGCTGTCGCGGGTCAGGTGGCAAACATACTCACCCGTCAAATCACTGCGGTTTTCGATCAGCGACGCAATCGCGTGCGGGAAAAGGTTGATCCCGCGCAGCTTGACCATGTTGTCGCTGCGCCCTTTGAACCCGGCGATGCGCTTGAAGGCGAGTTCGCCGCGTCCGGACAATTCGTGCGTGATGTCATGCGTGTTGAACCGGATGCACGGCGCGATGTCGTCCTTGAACAGACAGGTGACGACCATGTCGCCCGTTTCGCCAAGTGCGAGCGGTGCGCCGGTGTCGACGTCAAGCAGTTCGAGCAGCTGCGCGTCTTCCCACACGTACAGGCCGTCGCGGTCGGGTCCTTCACCAGCGATGCTGCCAGTGTCGCCGACGCCGTACCAGTCATAGGCCATGGCACCGTGCCAGGCGGCCTCCGTCGCGGCGCGGTCTTCGGTGCCGAGATGTCCGATGATCATCTTGAGCTTGATGCGGTCGAACATCTTCTCGGCTTCGGCTACCTCTGCGAGTTTGCGGACGTAATCGACGAAGCCGACCATCACCGTAACGCCGAAATCTGCCATCAGATTGACCTGTGCGGCACTGCGCGTCTCGATGCCGGTGCCGGCACTCAGAAACAGTGAATTGGTGAAATGGGTGACCGCCTCGCGGATGTAGTGCCCGCCGTTGATCATCCCGTGGCCGTAAACCGACTGGACGACATCGTCGGGCTTCAGTCCCATCCAGCGATACATGCGCCCGACGAGCAAATTGGTGATCTCGCGTCCCTTGGGGCCGAACAACAAGGGTTGCGGCCGACCGGTCGTGCCGCTTGTGGTGTGAAAGACGATCGGATCCTTACCGCGCCCGCCGAAGTCGCCATAGGGCGGGTGGGCGGCGACCGAGGCCATCAGGTCGGTCTTGTCGTACACTGGTAGTTTCACGATGTCGTCGAGGTTGCGGATGTCACCGGCCTCGATCCCCTTGGCGCTCCATAACCGCCGGTAGAAGGGGATTTCCCAGCCGCGTGCCATGAGCCTGGCGAAGCGCACCTCCTGCAGCGCTCGCAGCTCGTCGCGCGACATGCGCGCATAGGTCCCAGCAAGGTCGAGCGGATATTCGGCAAGCATCGCCTTGGCGTCGAACGCCTCGAAATAGGTCGGAAAACTCATTGCGGCTCCGTGAAGTAAGCGAACGGGTCGTCGAACAGGCGCGTGTCGGCAATGTCGCCAGCGAGCGCGCGCGCGCGCGTGCGTTTGGCGTGTGCTTGTTCAGAAGAAAGCGGGGCGGCGGGACTGCCGAGCGTGTCGGGGATGGCACGTGCGATGATCGTTCCATCGGTCAACGTAACGACCAATCGTTGCGGTGAGAGGGCATTGGGGTCCGGGTTGTCATCGACGGTAACGAACACACGACGGGCCAGATTGCTGATGGCCGGATCAAAGAACGTCGCTTCGGTGAAGCGCCGCGGATCGATTGTGCGATCGGCAATCATAAGCGATGCAAGCAACGGCAGGCACAGCCTTGCATAGGCTGGTGTCATTGCGCGCGACATCGTCCTTCCGACGAGGCGCTGGACGAGTGGCGGGACGATGGCCTCGAGGCGCTCGACCGTTGCAGGATCGAGATTCAATTCGGCAAGAGCGCCAAGCACGCCATGGCTTGCGCGTCCGCTCGGGTAGGGCTTGGTGCTGATCTCGCTGATCCGCCACACTTGTCCAAGATCGCACGTATAGCGCGAAAGATCACCCTGATCGATGAGCTTGAAATAGCCGAATGGACCCTCGAACACGTCGTAGGGCGCCTCGAAACCTGCCTGCGCGAGATCAACTGCGACGAGTGCCGCGCGCGCGGCATTTGCGATCTGAAAGGGGAGTGTGATCGAGCCCTCGACATGCGCCTGCATCGTTCCCGCACAGCTCGAATAGGCAAGGCCGAGCGCGGGCGACATCGGCACGCCCTCGATTCGTGCGACGGCGGCGGCGGCACCGATCACCCCGGCCGTCGCGGGGCGAAAGAAGGTCAGGGGGCTGTCGGCGGCAATGCCAAGGCCACAGGCGATATCGACGCCGATCGCAAGCGCGGTCAGCGCAATTTCGGGGTTGCAGCCGTTGCGCCGGTCGATCGCCGCGCCGAGGGCTGCGGTAACGACCGACATTGCATGGACGACGGCGGGTTCATGGACCGCATCCCATTCGAGGCAATGGATGCGGTATCCGTTCACGAACGCGGCCGAAGCGGCAGGCAGGCGGTCGGCGCTGCCGAGCAGGCGTGCGTCATTGCTGCTGCCAAACCGCTTTGCGGTTGAAAGGACCGCCGCCGCGCCAGGCGCCGTCGCCCCTGCCGCACCGACGGCGAGCGTATCGGCGAGCAGTCGGATCGCATCGGCGCGAACGGCCTCGGGCAGGACATGATCTGCGCTTGCAAAGGCGAGAAGGTTGGCGGTGGGGGTCATGCCAGCCAGTCTTCAAGCATCGCCACAATCGCCCCCCCATCATTGCCCCGCAGCGCGAGATCGGCAGCGCGGTCGGCTTCCGATGCCGCCAGACCGCCCCATTCGGCGAGCATGCGCATCTTGGCGATGATATCGGCCTCGCCAACCGGGCGTTCGGGATCGCCGCGCGTGTCGACGAGCTCGAACCCGTTAAGCCGCGCGCCGAAATGTGCAGGGTAGCGCGCGGTGATCTCGGGCGCTTCGGCAACGATCACTTGCGCGCGCAATGGGGCGAGTGCGGCGATGGCTATGGCCGTGAAATCGGCCGGTGTTGCATTGCGCCCATCGGCGATCGCGGCAACGGCGTGCTGCAACGAGAATTTGGCATCGACTTCGGTGACCGGATCGGGCCGGTCGCAGAAGGTCAGCGCATCGGCATAGGTTTCAACCCGGAACGGCGCCGCGAGCTTGCCCGCCGCGCGCAGTTCGAGCGCGCAATCGATCACCGGATGCGCATGGCGGCACGCCGCCCAGGGTTTGAAACTCACTTCCTCGATCCGCCAGCCGGGGCCGAGAACCATCGGCTTGGGGTCGCGCGTCATTGCCGAGTAAAGGCCTTGGGGTCCTTCTAGTATGGCGAGTGGGCCACGCGCACCGGCCCATGCCAAATCACAAGCATCGCGCCCAACGCGCAACGCGTTCAAACTATGCCATTGCTTGGTGGCGACGTCGTCATGACGCATGTGCCACAAGCCACCAGCGACTGAACCGGCATGACCCAAAGCCCACCCTGTTTGCTCGGCGTTCAGATTGCGCTGCGCGCAGCAAACAGCAGTGGTCGCAAACACTCCGGCGGTAGATGTCGGGTGCCAGTGAGCGTAGTGATAGCTGTCAAGCGAAGCGCCGATAGCGATCATCGCTTCATATCCTACAACTGCTTCGCGCAAAGGACCTTCAAGGTCATCTGGTTCGGAAAAAGCCATCGGCCAAATGACCGGGCCGGGGTGCAATAGAGCACGGCGATGGACGTCGTCCATCTCGAGCAGATTACCAAGCAGCGCTGCAGTTCGCATTGCTGTGCCTGACTTTCTTCCAATTTGTGCAACCTCGCTTCCCCGCGCGCCCGCCACGCACGCGAGCCAGTCGAGCAGGTGCAGCCGCGCTCTTGTCCGGGCAAATTCGGGCACGGGCCGTTGCAAATGCTGGGCAAGGCGCGCGATAAGCGGCGGCGCGGTCATCGGACGGGGACTGTGTGAGGAGAGATTGAGTGCCAGCTTCCGCCGCTTTGGCCGAGCCGCGATCGCGCAAGCCGCGCTATATGCAGCTTGCCGACGAGTTGCGCGCCGAAATCGCCAAGGGCGCTTTCCCCGACGGCTTTCCGACCGAGAGCATCCTGTGCCACCGCTTCGGCGTATCGCGCTTCACCGTGCGCGAGGCATTGCGCACGTTGTCGGGCGAAGGGCTGATCCAGCGCAAGCGCGGCTCGGGCACGGTCATCCAACCGGCGGCGGCGCGCGGCGGGGCGCTGCACCAGCCGTTGTCGAATGTCGGCGAAATCCTGCAATATGCCCGCGACAGCCGGTTCGAGGCGCATCGCATGCCCGAAGGGGGCCTGCCCAAATCGATCGCCGAGCAGATCGGGCTGGTTGCGGGTGGGCGCTGGTTCCGCTTCCAGGGTCTGCGCCTTCCTGCCAATGGCGGCGATGCGGTCGCGCTGACCGAAGCCTATCTCCACAGCGACCTCGCGCCGATCGTCGACCGGATTTCGCCGGGTGAAACGACGATTTTTCGCCAGGTTGAACAGCTTGCGGACTTGCGCGTCGCGCGGGTCACGCAGGATATCCAGGCCTGCGCCGCGAGCGTCGACGTTGCCCGCGCGCTTGGCATCAGCCGGCGCGCGCCTTGCCTCCGCATCCTGCGCTGCTACCTCGACGATACAGGACGCGTCTTCGAGATTTCGGCGAGTCACCACCCCGGCGACCGCTTCGCCTATGCCATGCACATCGAGGTGGAGGCCTAGCGCGAGCCAATCAATCGGGGGGAGGGCGGTCATGCCTTCCCTCCAAACCGGATCGCCGGGGAGACCATGTGCCCGCCATCAGCCTCGATCAGCAGCCCACGTTCGGCAATATGCGGCTGGTCGAACGCCTCGCGAAAATCGAGCACCGGCGAAAAGGCGACGTCCTTATCGGCGAACCAAATGACCCAGGAGTCGCGCGAGCGCTTTGCAAACTCTGCGCGCAGAAAGGCGATCAGCTCGTCCTGCTCGCCTGCCGGTCGTTCGGCGTATCGGATCAGGTCGGGCCGGTTGAGCGCGGTCAGCAGATTGGTCGCGAACTTCATCTCGCGCCCACCGAGCGCAATGTGCCGCCCGTCGCTGGTGCGATAGATCTGGTAAAACGCTGCGCCGCCCAGCGACCGCTGGCTTGCCGAGCGCGGCGCTTCGCCCCCGGCAATAGCGCTTCCTGCGATATGTGCGCACCATGGCAGCAGGCTGTCGAACATCGCGCAGTCGATGTAATCGCCACGCCCCGACGCCGCGCGCCCGATCAGCGCCATCAGCACCGCTGATAGCGCCGTCAGACCCGCGGCCATATCGGCGCTCGGCGCACCGGGAACAACTGGCCCATCGGCGCCATCGTTGACCGACAGAAATCCTGCCATTGCCTGCACCGCCATGTCGTGTGCCGGGTGATGCGCGAGAGCGCCGCTCTGGCCGAACGCTGAAATCGAGCAATAGACGATGGCCGGGTGGCGCGCCGAAACCGCCGCATAGTCGAAGCCCAGGCGCTTCATCACGCCGGGGCGGAAGCCTTCGACGAAGACATCCGCCTCGTCGATCAGTGACCAGAGTTCGCTGCGTCCCGCGTCCGATTTCAGATCGAGGCGGCGGCAATCCTTGCCGCGGTTGAGGTTTCGGAACCACACCGATTGGTCCCCCTCGAACGGGGCCTGATCGCGCGCCGGGTCACCGGCCAGCGGCTCGATCTTGATCACGTTGGCACCCTGATCGGCCATCATCATCGTCAGCATCGGCCCCGGCAGGAACAGCGACAGGTCGACGACCTTGATACCCGAGAGTTTGCCCATCGCCGCTAAATGGTTCCGGAGGCGCGAAGTTCGGCAATCTCGGCGGTCGTGAACCCCGCTTCGTCGAGCACCGAATCGGTATCCGCACCGAGTTTTGGCGATGCGCGGCTGGGCAGGCGCGCGCCGTCGATCTTGATCGGATTTGACAGCACGCGGAGCGGCCCGTGTGCATGGTCGACGGACGTCACCATGTCCGCAATTCGTGGGTTGTCCAGAGCCTGGCCCAGATCATAGACGGGCGCAACCGGCACGATACCGCCGAGTTTTTCGACCCAATATTCGGTCGTGTGCTGCAGGAAAATGCCGTCGAGGATGATCGTCAGCGCATCGCGGTTCTCGAGCCGCGCCGACATTGTTGCGAAGCGCGTGTCGCTCACCAAATGCGGCACGCCGAGCGCCTCGACGAGCAGCGTCCAAAACTTGTCCAACTGCGCCATGACAAACACCCAGCCATCGGCGGTGCGGAACGTCTGGCTGGGCGTTACGCTGGGATGCGCCGAACGCGGCGCGCGACCAACGATATGATTCTCGTTGAGATACCACAGCGCCGGATAGCTCGTCTGGTGAAGTGCCGCGTCGAGCAGCGCGACGTCGTAATCGCGTCCCTTGCCGGTCGCGCGGGCATCAAGAAGACCACTGAGCGTCGCCGTCGCCAGCATCGTGCCGGTTATGAAATCGACCATCGACAGCCCGAACCGCGTTGGCAGCGCATCGGGTTCGCCCGTCACCGACATAAAGCCGGCCTCGGCCTGCATCAGGTAGTCGTACCCCGGCCATGACGCACGCGGCCCGGTGCGGCCATAGGCACTGGCGTGGACGCAGACGATCTTGGAGTTGATTTGTCCAAGCGCGGCATAGTCCAGCCCGAGCTTGGCGGGCAGGTCGCCGCGCGCGTTGTTCGTGACCGCATCAGCAGTTGCGACCAGCCGGTGCAGCACCGTCTTGCCAGCTGGACTGCGCGTATCGAGGGTCAGCGATCGCTTGTTGAGGTTGAACGTCTGGTAGAACAGGCTGTCGTCGTCGCCGCAGAAGTAGGGGCCGGTCGCGCGCGCACTGTCGCCCCCTTTCGGCGGCTCGATCTTGATGACCTCTGCCCCCAGCTGCGCGAGGAACATGGTGCCGTACGGGCCTGCGCCATATTGTTCCGAAGAGAGGACGCGCGTGCCGGCGAGGGGGAGGGCAGCCGTCAAATCTTGTTTGCTTTCAGCCACTGTTTGGCGACGATCATCCGTTGCATCTCGTTGGTGCCCTCGCCGATGCACATCAGCATCGAGTCACGATAAAAGCGTTCGATCTCGTACTCCTTCGAGTAGGAATAGCCGCCGAAGATCCGCATCGCGGTCTGGCTGTTTTCGACTGCCGCTTCGGATGCGAAATATTTTGCCATCCCGGCCTGCATGTCGCAACGTTCGCCCCTGTCATACGTCTCGGCCGCATCGAACGTCAGCAGCCGCGCGGCGCGCGCGCGGGTCACCATTTCGCCGAGATAGAGCTGGATGGCCTGATGTTCGGCAATCGGCTTGCCCATTGTCTGGCGCTGCTGGGCATATTCGGTGGCGAGACGAAGTGCCCCTTCGGCAAGGCCCACGCCGCGCGCCGCGACATTGATGCGGCCGAGTTCGAGCCCGCCCGTCGCCTGGAAAAACCCCTGCCCTTCGACACCGCCGATGAGATTGTCGGCAGGGATGCGGTAATCCTCGAAGATCAGCTCCGCGCTGTCGATGGCGTGATACCCGAGCTTGTCAAACTTCTTGCCGGTCGTGAACCCTGGCCCCTTTGGCGCGATCATGAGGCTCATGCCCTTGTAGCGGGGATCGGCCTTGGGGTCGGTCTTGACGAGCAGTGCAAAGCAGCTGCCGTTGATGCCATTCGATATCCAAGTCTTGGTGCCGTTGATGACATAGTTATCGCCGTCACGCACGGCTGTCGTCCGGATCGCCTGCAGGTCGGTGCCAGCGTTCGGCTCGGTCAGTGCGAGCCCGCCGCGGATTTCACCGCGCGCAAATTTGGGGAGCCATTTCATCTTTTGCGCGGGCGTGCCGAAGCGTTCGACGGCGCACGCCATGATCAGGTGCGAATTGAAGATGCCAGTGATCGCCATCCAGTAGGAGGCGATGTGCGCGACGATCTTTGCATATGTGACGGCAGGTAGGCCGAGGCCGCCGTATTGCTGGCCGATGGTGGCGCCGAACAGGCCCATTTCGGTCATCTGAGCGACGAGCTCGGCTGGCCAGATATCGTCGTGATCGTGCTTCATCACGACGGGGCGGACTTCTTTTTGGACCCATTTATCAATGGCATCGAGGAAGGCAGCCTCCTCTTCAGGGTCCATCTGGGCGCGGGCGGTGTCGAGAGCGAGAGCGGTTGCCACTGATAATCTCCTTAGTCGTCGGCTGGGCCGTAGCCGCGCTTCCACACCAGCACAGTTCGCTTGTAGTGGCTGACTACTTTGCCGTCCTGGTTCTTGCCGACCGTCTTGAAGGTCACGATGCCCTGGTCGGGGCGGCTCTTGCTTTCGCGCTTCTCGAGCACTTCACTTTCGGCATAAAGCGTGTCGCCGACGAACAACGGGTGTGTCATTCGCACTTCGTCCCAGCCGAGGTTGGCGATCGCTTTGCCACTGGTGTCTGACACGCTCATTCCCGTCATCAGTGCGATGGTGAACGGACTGACGACCAGCGGCTTGCCAAACTCGGTCTTTTTCGAAAATTCATAGTCGAAGTGCGCGGGATGAGTGTTCATCGTCAGAAGCGTGAACCACACGTTGTCGGCGTCGGTGATGGTCCGGCCGGGCCGGTGTTCATAGACGTGGCCGACCTCAAACTCCTCGAAATAGCGACCCTGCACCTCGCGGAACCGGCCGGGGGCCACTTCCTTTACGCCTTCACGCATTCCCAATCCCCTGTAGTGCCAGTATCCGGCGGTAGCGCGCCATCACCGGCGCTTCGAGCATCTTGCCCTTGAACCGCACCGCACTTTCGCCCGCCGCCGCGTAAGCCGCTTCGGCTTCATGCGCCTCGGCGATTTCTTCGGCGCAAGGCCGCATCACCCGATGGACAACCTCGATATGCTTGGGGTGCACGACAGCCTTTGCGGTGAAACCCATTGCCTTTACGCGCGACACCTCGTCGGCGAGGCCTTCGAGGTTGTCGAGATCGAGCCAGGGCACGTCGATCGACGGTACGCGTGCCGAAGCACAGGCCATCGCGATTTCGGCGCGGGCTGCAAACAGCGCGTCCCAAGACATCGCGACGCCCAGTTCCCCTGCAAAATCGGCACCCCCGAGCATGACACCGGCAATGCCCTCGGCTGCAGCGATAGCCCGCGCGCTGCCAAGCCCTTTCACGGTCTCAATTAGCGGCAGCAGGCCAACGGCAGGGCCAAGAATGGCATGGGCGATCTCCATCTCGGCCGCGCTTTCGACCATCGGCACAATGACGAATTGTGGTCGTACTCCGGGCGACGACAGCGCGAGCAGATCGGCAAGGCCATGGCGCGTGCGGAACCCGTTGATCCGAATCCCGAGGCGTGGATTGCCGAGCGCGGCTATTGCCGCAGCACGAGCCGCCTCCTTATCGGCGGGTCCGACCGCATCTTCGAGGTCGACGCAAACGAGATCAGCACCCGAAGTGAGCGCTTTTTCAAAGCGTTCCGGGCGACTTCCCGGGACGAACAGCAAACTCTGGAAACCAGACGGCATCTTCACGCGGAAACATCCCCTTATGTGCACAATTTGTCCGGACAAGTTGCGATGGTCAAGACCGTTCTGGTCGCGCTAAGACAGATGTCGACGGTTGCCGGGCGCGACCATCCGATCTTGGCGTCGCTTTGCCGGTATGGCATCAGATCGTGTCGCGCCACTGCATTGCCGCTCGAGGACTGCCGCAAGGCGAGCAAAGGGATCAGGGATGAGCAGACACTATGCAGTGATCGCCTATGACGGGCCCGACGGCGCCGGAAAGCGCGATTGGTTCCGCGCGGCGTATTTTGCCGATGTTGAACGGATCATCGACAGCATCGCGCTGGCCGGACCGCTCCAGACCAAGGGCTGCGGCTTCATCGGATCGCTGGTCGTGGTGAATGCGGACAGTGCCGAACCCGCGCAAGCGATCGTTGAGTCGGGCCCCTATCTCAAGGCCGGGGTGCCGGATCGCTGGCAAGTGCACCCGTTCCTGGCTGCGGCCGGCGACTGGCTCGGCGGGAAAACCGGGCAGATGCGCCGCCTTCTCGCATCGCTCGCCCTGAGTGTCGCTGCCCCGGTCGCTGCCGAGACGATCAGCCCCTGGACCGAAGCTGTGGTCAGCGTTGCCGATATCCCTGGTGCAACGCGCCTGTTTCGCGATTATGGCGGTTGGCGCGTCACTGCCAAGGGCGCTTTAAGCCGCGCCGAGCTGAGCTATTGGCAGCTCCCTGCTGGTGCGACCGCGACTTTCGAGCGGCTGTGCGCGCCCAAGGCCGAAACTGGCTGCATCCGTTTCGTCCGCTTTGCAGGCGTTGCACAGCGCCCGATCCGCCGCGCCGCACGGCCGTGGGACACCGGCGGTATTTTCTCGATCATGATCCGTTCGGATAGCGCGGATCAATTGTTCGATCGCGCGCTGGCGCTCGGCTGGTGGGCGGAAAGCGAACCGATTAATTTCGATTTCGGCGGGTCGCAGCTGCGCAATGTCGTGCTCACCGGCCCGCACGGGATCAACATCGCGGTCTATGAACGGCGCGCGCCGCCTTTCACGGCGTTTCCGGTTGGCCCGATGAGCCAGGCGTTCAATTCGATGCGAATGGTCCGCAACCAGCCGGCGTCACTCGCCTTTTACCGTGAGAAGCTCGGCCTTGGCCTCTTGTTCGATTCGGATTATCTCGATCCCGCGCCGCAGATCGGCAATTTCTCGATCCCGATCAATCTCAGCACGACGATTCCGCGCCGAGCAGGCGTCGTGCAGCCGCAGCCTGGCGAGACCGGGCG
This sequence comes from Sphingomonas sp., assembly GCA_049318505.1. GTDB lineage: Bacteria > Pseudomonadota > Alphaproteobacteria > Sphingomonadales > Sphingomonadaceae > Sphingomonas_O. Next base: position 14,828 of record JBMOGG010000029.1, read on the forward strand.
GATGGAGCTGATGCAGTTCGTCGGCTTTACTGGCCGTGATTTCTCGAGCGAGGCGCGACCGCCGAATCTGGGCATTTTGTCGGTGCGCTTTCCGGTGAAAGGGCTTGCCGCTTATCGCGTGGCAATCGAGGGGCGCGGCGTTGCTGTCGCCTATGCCGCAAAGCGCGTCACGGTGCGCGGCATTGGTACGGTCGACCTGTTCGCGATCCGCGATCTCGACGGCAACATCACCGAATTTTATGAGAAGGATGCGAAATGAGGGCGATCCAGACCATCCTCGTCGCCGTCGCGCTGCTGGCGGCGCCCGCGCTTGCCACGCCGCGTGACGAAGCAGCGATAATTGCGCATGGCAAGCAGTGGTCAGCGCTCTATGAAGCGGGCAAGATCGAGGAGATGCGCGCGCTTTACGAGCCCGACGCTTGGCTGATGACCGAGGGCGCGCCAGCGGCAAAGGGCGTTGATTCGATCCTCGCGTTTCTCAAGCGCAACAAGGCGAGCGCCAACACGGTGGCGTTCGCCTTTGCGCCCGAGCAAATCACGATCGACGGACCGCGCGGCTATCTGGTTTCAAAATACTGGATGGCGATCGACACGCCTGCGGGCCAGCACATCGAGTCGGCCGGCCGCTCGTTCCTGGTGTTCAAGCGTGGGCGCAACGGCACGTGGCGGATCTGGCGCGATATCGACAATCGCGCGCCTGATGTGACACCGGCTGATCGTCCGAAGTCCGGGACGGGCTGAACCTTAGCCTGTGAGCGCCTTGCGCGCGATACCTTCGAGCCCCAGACTTTTGAGCAGCAGCACCCTCCCGTCGTGACTGGCAACTCCGCGCCTCCGGTTGCGCGCTATTTGGGGGTTGTGTTGTCGAGCTGCGCCGAGTCCCAGTCGAGCCCAGCCGAGGAAACCAAGTCCGATCGGTTCGCCGATCGGCTCGCCGATTGGGGCGGCGCTCGCCTCGCCGCACGACGCGAGCGCCGCAAGTTCTAGCCAAATTTGCATATTGGGCCACAATTTCTCGGCAAAGCGCACATCAACCAACCCCGCCCGTAGCGCGGCGAGCGGTAGGGGCTCGCATCCCGTCCGGTCCGCGTTCCCAGATTCGTGCGAGGACTGCGGCGATCACCTCGGCGTTGGCCTTGATCTAACACGGCAGCATTCGGTCGCTTGTACCCGCCGCCTTCGCAAGCGCGCGCAAGTTTGACGCCGAGAGTCCGTGTTCGAGTGCATGATTGGTCAGCCGGTCGATCAGTGCGGTGCGGCGCGGTTCTGGCGCGCTTATCACGACGCTGCCTTTCCCCGAGAGCATTGCCGGGGAAAAAGCGCGATCAGGCGCTCGCGATCTCGACGAGTTCGAGCAGTTCGCCTGACGGTCCGAGCACCGTTGCGGCGCGCCGTCCGCCATAGATCGCTTCCTGCCGCACGGCGGGCGGCGTGACGAAATCTAGATCGAGATTGAGCGACCGCACCGCCAATGTCACCAGCGCATTGCCCGGTGGCAGGCAGCCGCTGAGCGCCGGGCGTGGCTGCGTCTGCGCGGGATAGTCATCGACCTCAACGATCGGCATCCGTCCGTTTTGCACCATCGTCAGCGACGACGTCGTTCCCGTCGGCAGGCCGAAGGCGTCATTGATCATCGAATATTCGATTGTGTAAGTGTCCCCTTCGTCGAGCGCCAAGCGTTGGCAATACCAGTCGGTCACCGCCTGCCGGTCCGCCGCCGCCAGAATGACGATGAAGATATGGTCCATCGGCGACTGTGCAACGGGCAGGTCGGACGACGGCGTGTTACTGCGCGTCTCATTGAAATAGAGCATTTCCTTGCCGCGTCCGTGCACCTGCATTGCGACGAAATAGGGCAGCTCGTCGATCTCCTTGGGTGGGCCGATGATCTCGAACCCGCTGCCCGCGATTCGGTCGGGCCAGCCGAACACGTCGAGCACGGTGATCTCATAGGAGGCCCAGCCAAAGCTCGTCGTCGGCACAAAGCCCGGTGGAATATCCTGCTCGATCAGACGGATGAAGCAATGCGCGCCGCTCGTTGGGCGCAGCGTGGCCATGCGTTTGCCTGCGCTGCCGGGGCAGCCCCAGCTTGCCGCAAGTCCGGCATCGAGCGTCCCGGTGTCGACCAGCGCAAAGCCCAGCCGATCGCGATAGTCGCTGAGCGCCTTGTCGAGATCGGGCGTGGTCACGATCCCGCCGATGATGGCGCCATGATTGATAGGGGCAGTCATCGTTTTAACTCTCCGATCATGAGGGTTTGACCACGCCGAGCCATGATGTGGCAATCAGCAGCAGATAGACGCACCAAACCCAGATCCGCGTGCGGTTCATCGTCTGGAGCAACGGCGCTTCGGTGGCGTCACTCGATCCTTCGTTCAGCAAGCGGCCAAGCTGTGGGCCCACTGGCTTGAACGCGACGTCGATCATGATTGCGGCCGCAAAGATGAGGCCGAACAGCAAAGCCTTCCAGGCCAGCCAGCCAAGCGAGATCGGATAGCCGGTAATTATCGAGGCGGCCCCCAGCCACAAGTAGAAGCCGGTCAGTGCATAGCGCAGCCAGCTCTCCCAGCGGCGGTTGCGCGCGGCGCGCGGCGTCATGTCGTGCGCATGTGCATCGAACACCAGCCATAACCAGAATGCGGCAATCGCCCAGGCCGCGATCACCAGCGCCACTGGTACCTGCCACCAGCCGCCGACCAGCGAAATTGTCAGCGACATCGGCACCATCAGAGCCCAGGCGGTGCGCGGCGTCAGGTCGATGATCACGAGCAGTTTCAGCAGGGCGATGCGTTGATCGAGGCTATAGTCGCTTCGTTTGCGAAAATGCTGGCCGAGCACGAATACGCCGACATCAGCACCCAGCCACAGGACGAACAGCAACAGGTGAGCATAGACCAAAGTCGGATATGCAAGTTCGATCAGATTTTGCATCGTTGCCCCCCGCACCGCCCGGCTTGACAGTTTGCCAAGTCCATGGAAACTTGTCCGGACAAATCATAAAAGGGGAAGGTGGGCAAGACACGTGTCCACGATATGGAGAATTGATATGATTCAGGGGTTCTTTCGCTCATCGACTGCGATTGCCTGTGCGTTGGCCGCGGTTCCGGCCTGGGCGCAGACGCCCGCACCCGCAGACGATCAAGTGGGAGTTAAGGACATCGTTGTCACCGCACAACGGCGCAACGAAAGCGTGCAGGACGTGCCGATCGCGATCTCGGCGTTTTCGTCTGACCAGCTCGAAGCGCAAGGGGTGACCAATACCTTCCAGCTGGGACAATATATTCCCAATCTCTTTGCGCTGAACAACACTGGCCTCGGCTCGGCCAATGGCTATTATCTGCGCGGCCTTGGCAATACCGAATCGATCGCGACGTTCGATCCCCCGGTCGGCACCTATGTCGACGACATCTATCTTTCACGGCAGAACGCCAATAATCTGAGCCTGCTGGATGTTGAGCGGGTCGAGGTGCTGCGCGGGCCGCAGGGAACCCTGTTCGGGCGTAACACGACCGGCGGTGCGATCAGCGTGATCATGCGTGAACCTGGCAAGGAAATCGGCGGCTATGCCGAGGCTGGCTATGGCCGGTACAATCGGTTGCTGCTGCGCGGCTCGATCGACCTGCCACTGTCGTCTGGGTTCGGGGTCAAGGTGTCGGCCTTCCGCCAGACCGATGACGGTTATGTAAAGAACGTGACCACCGGTGAAACGATCAACGACGATAACTCCTGGGGTGTCAGGCTGGGCGTCAAGGGCGAAATTGCCGACTCGATCAGCTGGAAGGGATCCTATTCGCACCTCGAAAACGATGCCGAGAATACGCTGAACTTCCTGTGCAACCCGGCAGCGCCCACGCAGTGCAACGGCCGTTTTGCCACGACTGGGCTGCGCGAGGCGACGACGTCGGGCGTCTCGCCGTTTCTGCCGCTGGTCATCACCGGGCGGAAAGGCTTTTATGGTAACGGCAACCGGACGCAGAACGACCTGCTCACGTCCAATCTGGAATTCAGGTTCGGCGCGAACACGACGCTCAACCTGATCACCGGCTTTGTGAATTTGGGCCAGCAATATGCGCTCGATTTCGCCGACGGGCGCGGCTTGCCGAGCCTTGCCAATCCCAACCCTGCCGTTGAAGGGCAGGCGCGCGGCGGCTTCGCAATCATCAACGATGGTCGCCACAAGCAATTCACTCAGGAGGTGAAGCTGGGTGGGTCGCTGGCCAATGGCCTGATCGACTATGTCGGCGGGTTCTTCTATATCAAGGAGACCAACACGACTGATTTCGCCGATGTCTTCCGCCTGAGCCCGACCTTCCCCTTCCTGCTTGCCGACCGCACCTTGCGCAACACGGCAGAGGCCTGGGCAGGCTATGTGCAGGCCGACTTCAACGTGACGGAACAGGTCAAGCTGACCGCCGGCATCCGCTACACCGATGAAATCAAAAAGGTCGTGTTCAGTGACAATCGCGCCAGCTGCAACGACGGTACGCTTGAGGTGACGTGCGTCGACAACGCCAACCTGATTTCGCTGGCCGGTGCGCGCATTCCGACGCGCCAGCAGGCCAAATTGTGGACACCGCGCTTCGCGATCAATTTCAAGCCGAACAAAGACATATTACTGTTCGCCTCGGCCACGCGCGGGTTCAAATCCGGCGGCTGGAACGCACGCGGGACGGCAGGTTCGGAACTTCTGCCGTTCGGCCCCGAAAAGGTCTGGAGCTATGAAGCGGGCATCAAGTCCGAATTCTTCGACCGCAAGGTCCGCGCGAACCTGACAGTCTATTATCAGGATACGGCGGACCTCCAGACGCCCTCGGCCTTTATCCGTGCCAATGGCCAGGCCGCGTTCATCACGCGCAACTTCGCCGATTACCGGAACAAGGGCGCCGAACTCGAACTGACGTTCCAGCCAGTCGCCAATTTCAACATGTATTTTAATGCGGGCTATCAAAACGACAAATACGTTATCAACCGCAACGCGCCCGCCCTTGACCCCTTCGGTGTCCAGTCGGTGACAGCGCAGCAAACGGCTTGTCTTGCCCAGCTGGCAGCCGGCAATGTCCCCGGCAGCTCTGGCGCGCCGTCTTGTGGCGCAGGCATCATTACTGTTACCGGCCAGATTGCCGAGCCGGTCCGCACCCCCGATATTTCGTTGGCGTTCGGCGGCAGCTACAAGATTCCGCTCACGAATTCCGGCTGGTCGATCACGCCCTCAATCAACTTCAGCTATGCGAGCAGTTCGGAAACTGGAACCAGCGGTGTGAGCTTCTTTACCGGTTCGACGACTGGGACGAACGGCACCTTCCCGGTCAATGCGCTGCGCGGGACGTTCATCGAAGGGTCGCTGAGCGAGGCCCATCTGCTCGTCAATGCAAGCTTGACGGTCAAGGGCATCGACGATCATCTGTCGTTCGGAGTCGATTGCACAAACTGCTTCAACCGGGCCTATGTGCAATCGAGCCTGGTCAACTTTTCCTATTACAACCGGCCGATGGAATGGATGATCCGGGCGAAGTACAAATATTGATTGCGATGCGCCGGGGCTTCGGCCCCGGTTGCCTGAACCACCTTTGTCCGCGTCTGCGGGCACGAAAAGGCGATTTTCGCCAATGAGTGAGCGTACAGAGTTTAGTCGCGGATGGAAGGCCCTGACGGCGGGGTTCCTCGGCACAATGTGCGGGGCCTCGCCGCTTCCGTTCAACGTGCTCGGTTTTCTGTTCGAACCGCTCAATGCAGAATTTGGCTGGAACAAGCAGCAGGTCAGCATTGGCATCACAATCTTCGGCGTTGTCGCAGCTCTGCTCGCCCCGGTTTATGGCTGGCTGTCGGATCGCTTCGGCGTTCGCCCGGTAGCCCTTTTTTCGCTGGCCGGATTTGCGTTTTCGTTCGCGGCGCTTGGGCTGACGCCCGCTTCGCTGACCGGATTTTATCTGCTGTGGCTGGTCGTTGGCATGATCGGGATCGGCTCGACACCGGTTACCTGGAGCCGTGCGATCAGCATGTGGTTCGTGAAAAGCCGTGGCCTTGCGCTCGGGCTGATGCTGATCGGAACCAGCTTTGCCGCGATTCTGGTGCCAAAGATCGCGGTCTGGGCGATCCACGACTATGGCTGGCGCGCGATGTTCCCTATCGTGTCGCTGCTGCCGCTGCTTGTCGCGCTGCCGGCCGGCCTCTTGTTTTTCCGCGAGCCGCGCGGTGCTGAGCGGCCGGCGACGCTGACCAGCGCCGACGGATCGATTGCCGGCATGACCTTTGGTCAGGCGGTCCGCACGCGCCAGTTCTGGTTGCTCTGGCTGTCGATCCTGTTGGTCGCAGCGGTTTACGGCGGCGTATTTATCCATATGCCCGCGATCATGAAGGATCATGGCTATGACGCCGCAGTTGCGGCAAGCGTGATGGGGATGGTTGGCATCGGCCTGCTCGCCGGGCGCGTCGGCGTCGGCTATTTGCTCGATCGGGTGTGGGGACCGATCGTCGCCTTTCCAGTGCTCTGCCTGCCTGCGCTCGCCTGTTATCTGCTGATGGGCACGGGCAGCACAGCCGGGCTGCTCGTTTTTGCCGCGTTCCTGCTTGGTTTCGCAGGAGGAGCGGAGTCCGATATCATTGCCTATTTCGCCGCGCGCTATTTCGGCATGGCGCATTTCGGCCGCATCTACGGCATGCTTTATATGCCGTTCGGGATATTCTCGGCGATATCGCCAGTGCTCTACGGGATCGTCCGCGACAAGACGGGCAGCTATGATCCGATCCTGATAGCGGCAAGCGTGATCTTCGTCATCGGCGGCGGTTTGCTGCTGCTGCTCGGCCGTTATCCCGAGCCCAAGGATCTAAACTAGAATGGCAACCAAGCCGATCTCCAATGACCCGCTGGCCGGCCTGTCGCCAGACTCGGTGATCACCGACCGATCCGAATGCGCCTTTTATGCCCAGGACGTGTTCACCAAGGGGCCAACACCGCTTGCCGTCTTTCGCCCTGCCGACATCGCCGAATTGTCGCAGGGCGTTGGCCAGGCCACCGCTGCTGGCATTGCGATCATCCCGCGCGGTGGCGGGATGAGCTATACCTCGGGCTATGTCGCCGACGATGCCGGCGCGCTGATCGTCGACCTCGGACGGATGACGCGGATTCTCGAGATCAACGAGGTCGACATGACGGTGACCGTCGAGGCGGGATGCAGCTGGCATGCGCTGTATGAGGCGCTCCATCCGCGCGGCCTGCGGACGCCATTGTGGGGAACTTTGTCGGGGATAAAGGCGAGCATCGGCGGGGGGATGAGCCAGAACGGCATGTTCTGGGGCGCCAGCCGCGGCAGCATCGTACCGAGCGCAATCGCGTTTGACGTGATCATTGCCGACGGCACGATCGTCAAAACGGGGAGCGATTTCCTGCGGCCCTTCGGTCCCGACCTCACTGGCCTGTTCGGTGCCGATGCCGGCGCTTTTGGTATCAAGGCGCATGTCACGCTCCCGCTGGTCCACGATGGCGAAGCCTTTGCCTATGGCTCGTTCGCGTTCGACGCGCCTGCACATTACTGTGCAGCAATGAGCGAAATCGGTCGGCGCGGGCTGGCGTCCGAAGCGTTCGGCTTCGATCCGTTCCTCCAGGCGCAGCGGATGAAGCGCGACAGTCTCGCCTCCGATGCCAAGGCGTTGGTCGGCGTGATGAAGTCGCAAGGCAGCTTCTGGCGAGCGATCAAGGAAGGGGCAAAGGTCGTCGCCGCCGGGCGCTCGTTCCTCGACGACGCCAGCTTCTCGATCCACCTGACCTGCGAGGGACGCAGCCAGGCCGCCGTCGATGAAGATATGCGACGGATCGAGGCGATTGTTGCGTCGCATGGCGGCCGGGTCGTCGAGAATACGATCCCAAAAATCCTGCGCGCCAATCCGTTTCCGCCGGTCAATTCGATGGCCGGCCCCGATGGCGAGCGCTGGGTGCCGGTGCACGGCGTCGTTCGCCACTCGAAAGCGCTCGAGACGATCGAGACGATCGTTGCGCTGTTTGAGACCAATGCCGAGGCCATGGAACGGCTGGGCGTCGGCGCGGGCTATATGTTCCTGCTGGTCGGTACGACGGGTTTCCTGATCGAGCCGTGTTTCTATTGGCCCGACGAGCAGTGGGACATTCACCGTCGCTCGATCGAGCCC
>JBMOGG010000030.1:0-22758 GCA_049318505.1 Sphingomonas sp.
CGAAACGCTTGCCAAGCACTTCGCCGGGCAAAATGATCTGACGATCGCCGAAGTCGATCTGACCGCGCTCGGCGATAGCGTGCGCTGGGAAGTTTCGCGGGGCAATCAGCTGTTTCCGCACATCTATGGCGTGTTGCCGATGGACGCGGTTCGAGGCACAGTATCCCGATAGCGACGAAACGTCGCATGGAGGGGATTTCACTATGCTTGCAACATTGTTGATGGCGGCGGCCGCCGCCACCACGCCTGCAAACGACTATGGCCTCGGCCAAAACTGGCTGTGCCGCCCCGACAGGCGCGACGCCTGCACCCTTCCCCTCGACGCGACGGCCATTGCCCCCGATGGCACGATGACAGTGCAGCCGTACAAGCCTGCAAAGCTGCCCGAAGCAGATTGTTTCTACGTTTATCCGACCGTGTCGTTCGACCGCACCGGCAACAGCGACATGGTCGCCAACGACGAGGAGCGCAAAGTGATCGAGGCGCAGTTCGCGCGCTTCGGATCGCAATGCCGCCTGTTCGCGCCGCTGTACCGCCAGATCACGCTGACGGCGCTGCAATCGGTGATGTTCGGCAATCCGATCCCGCTCGACCGCGAGCTCGCCTATACCGACGTCCGCGCAGCGTGGCGGCATTATCTGGCGAATGACAACCAGGGCCGCCCCTTCGTCCTGATCGGCCATAGCCAGGGTACCGGCCAGCTCAAGCGCCTGATCGCCGAGGAAATCGACGGCAAGCCGATCGCGGCGCGGATGCTGTCGGCGATCCTGGCCGGCGGCAATGTGACGGTGGCCAAGGGCAAGGACAGCGGCGGCGATTTCAAGACGATCCCGCTCTGCCGCGCCGCGTCGCAAAACGGTTGCGCGATCGCCTGGGTCAGCTTCCGCAACACCGCGCCGCCGCCGCCCAAGTCACGCTTCGGCAAGAGTGATAACCCGGCGCTGGAAGTTGCTTGCACCAACCCGGCCTCGCTCGGCGGCGGCATGGCAGAAGCGCACGGGGCGTTCGCTGCTGGCCGCTCATGGGAAATGGCGCGCGATACCGGGCCATGGAGCAAGACGGGAACCGCCAAGACGGCGTTCGTCACCCTGCCCGGCCTCCTCACCGCGCAATGCGCCAGCACCGACGGTGCCAACTATCTGTCGGTGCGCGTCAACGCCGACCCGGCCGACCCGCGCATCGACGATGTGCCGGGCGATGTCGCGGCGGGAAAGACCGTGCTCGCCGACTGGGGCCTGCACCTCATCGATGTATCGGTGGTTTACGACGATCTGGTCGCGCTCGTCCCGCAGCAACTGGCGACGTGGAAGGCCAAACGCTAGCGCGCGTCTTGCTTCAAGGTCTGCGTCACACCCCAGGCGATCAGCACCTGTCCGGCGAAATACAGCGGCCAGATCAGCAGCCCCGGCAACGCCGAGCCAGCCAGCGGGCCCAGACGCGCGAAGATCAGCAGGTCTGAGCCAAGGAACATCATCGCGCCGATCCCGGTGAGATAGCGCGGAAATCGGCTGATCCAGGCGCTTGCCGCCATGCCCGACACGAAGAATGTGTAGACGGCAATCGGCACCATGTCCTTGGGCCCGACGAGCAGGACCGCGATAAAAACGGATAGCGGCACGACCAGTGCTGTGAGGAGACGCTGGCTGAATGTGATGCGGGGCCGCCCGTTACGGAAATAGAGAAACATCGCCGTCACATGGCCCGCGACGAACGCCAAAGCGCCGATCGTCAGGCCCGATGTCTCCAGCAGCACATCGCCCAGCGCGCCAAAGGCCATGACCGCGGCGATCAGCCGGCTATCGAACGATCGCGCCTGCAACACGCACCATAGCGCGAGCAGCGCGACCCCGCTTCCCTTCCAGACAATCGCCAATACGCCCGTCACGCCCAGCCAATGCGCACCCAAGAAGCTCGCTCCGGCAAGCAACGCCGCTACAAAAATCCCCCGCAATATGCCGTTTTGCCGCATCAACGCACCCTGCCCCGCGCCTTGCTGCAACGCAACAGGCGACAAATGCGCAAAAGTCATCTACGAGGTTCGGTATGACCTCCTTCAGCAATGTTCCAGCGCTTCTCGGCGAAGCCCTCGCCGCGCATGGCTATACCGCCCCAACCCCTGTGCAAGCGGCCGTGATCGAACCCGAAGCCGAAGGGCGCGACCTCATCGTTTCCGCCCAGACCGGCTCCGGCAAGACCGTTGCCTTCGGCCTCGCCATGGCGGCCCAATTGCTGGGCGAAGATGGCAAGGTGCCCTTCACCCTGCCCCCGCTCGCCCTGTGCATCGCGCCCACGCGCGAACTGGCGCTGCAGGTCAGCCGCGAACTCATGTGGCTCTATGGCAAGAGCGGCGCGCGCATCGCCACCTGTGTTGGCGGGATGGATGCGGGCAAGGAACGCCGTAACCTTCAGCACGGCGCGCATATCGTCGTCGGCACGCCCGGCCGCCTGCGCGACCACCTCGAACGCGGCGCGCTCGACCTATCGGCGCTGCGCGTCGCCGTGCTCGACGAGGCCGACGAGATGCTCGACATGGGCTTTCGCGAAGACCTCGAGCAGATTCTGGACGCGACGCCGAACGTCCGCCGGACCTTGTTGTTCTCGGCGACCATGCCCAAGCCGATCGTCGCGCTTGCCAAGCGTTATCAGAATGAGGCGCTGCGCATCTCGACCGTTGGTGAAGACCGCGGCCATGGCGACATTGCCTATCAGTGCGTCACCGTTGCCCCGTCGGACATTGAAAATGCCGTGGTCAACCTGCTGCGCTTCCACGAGGCTGACTCGGCGATGCTGTTCTGTGCCACGCGTGACAATGTCCGCCACCTCCACGCGAGCCTCACAGAACGTGGCTTTGCCGCCGTCGCACTGTCGGGCGAACACAGCCAGAACGAGCGCAACGCTGCGTTGCAGGCCCTGCGTGATCGCCGTGCCCGTGTCTGCGTCGCGACCGACGTCGCCGCGCGCGGCATCGATCTGCCGACGCTCACGCTCGTCATCCATGTCGAGCTGCCGCGCGATGCCGATGGCCTGAAGCACCGTTCGGGCCGCACCGGCCGCGCGGGGAAAAAGGGCACCGCCGTGCTCATCGTCCCCCATCCGCGCCGCCGGCGTGTCGAGGCGATGCTGCGCGATGCACGCGTCACCGCAGACTGGATCTCGATGCCCACGCCCGAGGCCATCCGCGCACAGGATCACGAACGCTTGCTCCACGCACTGCTCGAGCCGGTGGAAACCGACGACGAGGACAAGGCGCTGGCGCAGCGCCTCCTCGCCGAGCGAAGCCCTGAAGACATCGCCGCGGCGCTCGTCCGCGTCCACCGCGCCAAGATGCCGCAAGCAGAGGAACTGCTCGACGCCACGTCCCGGCCCGATCGCGCCGATGGGCCGCGTCCTGGCTTTGAGGATATTGTCTGGTTCAAGATGGACTGCGGCCGCCGCCACAATGCCGATCCGCGCTGGATCTTGCCGTTGCTCTGCCGCCGTGGCCATATCACGCGCGGCGAGATCGGTGCGATCCGCATTGCCGCGACTGAAACCTATTTCCAGGTTGTCCGTGCCGCCGCCGACAAGTTTGCCGACGCGCTGAAGCGGACCAAGGGCACCGAGGGCGAAGACGGCATCCATATCGCCCCGCACCACGGCCCCTCACCCGACGCGCACCAGCGCGGGCCCGCCCGCAACGGGCCAAACCGCCCAACGCTCTCGCGCAGTGCCCCTGGTGGCGGGGCCAAGCCCCCCTATAAGCGCAAGCCGCACCGGGCCGCGCGCTAGACGGCCATGCTGCCCGTTATCCTCGTCGATGCCGATGCATGTCCGGTAAAGGACGAAATCTACAAGGTCGCCCTCCGCCATGAAGTCGCGGTCAAGATTGTCAGCAACAGTCCCTTTCGTGTCCTCGTCCACCCGCTCGTCGAACGGATCGTTGTCGGCAGTGGCTTCGACGAGGCGGATGACTGGATCGCCGAACGCGCAACGTCGGACAATATCGTCATCACCGCTGACATTCTGCTCGCTGACCGCTGTGTAAAGGCAGGCGCGACGGTCATCGCCCCCACCGGCAAGCCATTTACCACAGCCTCGATTGGCGGCGCGGTCGCGACGCGCGCGATCATGGCGGACCTGCGCGCCGGCGGGGACATCATCGGCGGCCCTGCCCCCTTTTCAAAGACCGACCGTTCGCGCTTTCTCCAGGCTCTCGACACGGCGCTTGTCAGGCTTTCACGCACATAAACAACGACCCGACGCAGAACCGCCGGATCGCGAGGCGCGCCGAGGGCGCAAAGCTTGGCATGGAGGGTTTGCGTACCACTTTTACCCAAAGTAGCGTTATAAGAAATGGCTGATGTCTGCCAATTTTCGTTGCACGCAATTCCAAATACCGTTCAACGACAGTGGGTTAGGATATCCGCTTTCACGCGCGTCGCTTATGTCGGCTTTCAGTTCCATTGCGCCTCATACGCCGGATCAACCTGCCAGACCCTTTTTAGGCCCTCAAAGCTATCCCATGTTTTGCGCATTGCGAAAAAAGGCGTGCTTCGATGCCTAAGGGACAATGTTTAATTGCCTGCCAGCATTCTGAATAAAACTCCGCGTCGTCGGGGCAGACGATCATTGCCGGAGCGCAGGATAGAAGCATCGTCGAGGCAAAGCCAAAGTGGTTGAAATTAAACGCTTGTGACGCTTTGTTCAGGCGGATCCGCGACCATGGTTTTAGCTATTGCCTCTCGCAAGAGGGCATCGATCAAAACTTTGCCGCCGAGCAAGATGATGCCGTTGAGGCAGCGGTAAGGTCACCACCTCGCCATCGGTTCACATTTGTGCTCACTTAGCGTTGTTTACGGAAGAATGGTTGCGGCGACCTCACCGTGGGCACGTCGCACCCGTCGATCTCATTTTCGGATATGCGCGCCATGAACGAGTCCGGAGATTTATTTCATAAAGCAACATTGCTTGATCTGCTAGCCAGTGCGCCGTATCAGGTCAAGCCCATCTAGTGGACATTCAAGCATGAAAGCGTTGCATTCCTCTCTCATATCCGGCATTGTCGCCCCATCGTAGGTGGTAATAGTGATGATGATGCTGGATAATGCCCGCAAAACCGAAGGTTTCGCACAGCGGCTGCGCACCCTGCGCAAGGCCCGCGACCTGTCGCAAACACAGCTCGGCGAGCGCGCCGGACTCCACTACACTCACATCGGACGTTTCGAGCGCGGCACCTCGCGCCCCGGCGGCGATACCCTCAAGCGGCTTGCCGACTCGCTCGATACCACCAGCGACTATCTGCTCGGAGGGGCCACCGATGACGCCGCTGCTGCCCGCGTTACCGACCGCGAGCTTTTGCGCCAGTTTCAAGCCGTCGAGCGTCTCCCCGATGCCGACAAGCATATCGTCAAGACCCTCCTCGATGCCTTCCTCACCCGGCGGCAGATCGAGCACATGGTCCGCTAAGAGGAGTATCCCCGATGGCAACCGCCTATAATCCCAATTCCGTGCCCCAAGCGCTCATCCACAAGATCGGTGCGCTGCCGCGCGAACGCCAAGCCGAGGTCGAGGATTTTGTGGACTTTATCGGCGAACGGGAAGCTGGCCGCGCACTCACCCGTGCGGCGACAGCCACCAGCGCACCCGCTTTCGCCACTGTCTGGAACAATCCCGAGGATGATGTCTACGATGCCCTCTGAAGGCGGGTTTTCTGGGGCGCTCGCCTTCGGCGATGTCGTCCTCGTGCCGTTTCCGTTCACCGATCAGATCGCCTCCAAGCAGCGCCCCGCCGTCGTCATCAGCACGCACGGCTACAATAGCGCGCGGCCCGACATCATCCTGATGGCGATCACCAGCCAGCTTCGCGCCGGTTCAGGAGTCGGGGGCGCCTACGGCGAGGTCTGGCTGGCTGACTGGCACACCGCTGGCCTGCTCAAGCCCTCCGCCGTCAAGCCCGTCATCGCCACCCTAGAAGCGCCCCTCGTGATCCGGCAGCTCGGCACACTGACCGACGCCGATGCCCTGGCGCTTCGCACCGCGCTCGATGCGATCATCGGCGATGGGAACATGTCACCCGGCTGACCCGTCCGCCGAACCGGCGACGACCATCGCGAACACAACCACGGGCAACGGCTCCGCCGCTTGCCCGTGGTGACCCGCTTTAGCTGCTCTTGAAAGCTCTCAGCAAAAACAACTGCTTAAGCCCGTGACACGGCGTCCTACGCAAATGCAACGCCTATGGGACAGAAGTTCCGTTTCTAAATCAATAGCTTACACCTGCGATCCCCGCGTAAGGTGTAGAGGATACGAGACCGCTTTCTTGACTCGAGTCGTGAGTGTGGCCGATCGAGGCATCACTGCCGGTTATGAACCCGCTGGGATTCTGAAAACCTTGAGTCCGCCCTCGTGTACATCTCGGAACTAGGGGAGCGGCAGTCAAAACGCCATTTTCAGTCCGGAATCCAACGTCGCCCGCTATTGCCATGGTGCCATCCCTAACCTCAAGCGCGTCAGAGCCTTTTTCTGCGCGCTTGATCTTTTCCGCCGTAACCACAATCTCGTTGCTCACCGCCTCGGCCTCCTTCGCGGGCGTCGATGGTCCTTTTGGGTCACCGATGCAGTTTGAAATCGGCGTGCCCGACGAGCCATCAGGATTTACCGTCTGGCAAGAGCCCAACCCCCTCGGATCTCTGCCATTGTCCGGATCGTTTGCGACATATTGGCGACCGTCGGCGTCGGCAGCGCCGAGTTCGAGCGAACCGGCAATTGGTGCTTGTGGGAATTACAGGCTGAGACCATTGGCGAAGCCTGATGACAACCAGAACCGCCCTCACGCTCCTCCTCACCGCGCTCACCGCGTTTGCAACCTTTGCGCTCCTTGCCACTCTGGGCCCCGACTGGACGCGCTTCCTCCCCGCAACCTGTCTTGCCACCCGCTGCTTTTGCGAAGTCCCCCGCGCCGGCGACCTGATCCTCCAGCCCGCGAACAGCTGGTCGTCCTTCGCCTTCGTCGCGGTGGCGTTCTGGATTCTGCTCGAAGCCGGGCGCCCCAGCCCGCGAACGCCCTTTGCCGGCGTCCCCGCCATCTGGTTCGCGCTGACCGCGATCGTCATCGGCGTCGGCAGCTTCCTGCTCCACGCCACGCTGACGCTCTGGGGCCAGTTTTGGGACGTCGTCGGCATGTATCTGCTCAGCGCCTTCACCTTGACCTATGCGTTCCGCCGCTGGCGCGCGCTGGGCAATCGGCCCGCCGTTCTGCTCTACCTGGCCCTGTGCGCCGTCCTCATCGGCTTTCTGATCGCGATTCCCGAAACACGGCGCTGGTTGTTTGCGGTGGTGCTGGTCGCGGACATCGCCGTCGAACTGACCTTCGCCCGGCCCCGTCGTCCCGGCGTCGAGGTGCGCTGGTACCTTTATGGCATTGCGTTGCAGGCGACCGCTTTCGCCATCTGGATCGCTGATCTGACGCGCACATGGTGCAACGGCAACAGCCTGATCCAGGGCCACGCCGTCTGGCACCTGCTCAATGCGGCTGCGGTTTGGACGGCCTATCGTTACTACCGGAGCGAACGACCCGATATTGCCTCGCCGCTGGCCTGACCGCGGGGCCCGCTACTTCGTTGATCCTGTCACCCATTCACACATTGCCCCGATGCCTGCCACGGCGTTCAGCGCCAATGTTGGGCGCCGATGTGGGGCAAAACCCCCTGCACCGGTTGACAAACGCGACGTCTTTAAACACGCCGACGCCGTGTTCGCACAATTTGGTCAGCGCTTTGCGCATCGGAACAATGTGCCACGGTATAAACCAAAGCTATTGCGGTCGCGAGCCCGCGTGGCCGCTCCGTCAGGTGATAAGGAACAGGCTCGTTGATGACACGGCTATTTGCACGCGTTTCATTAGCCATTGGGGCATATGTCGCCCTCGTCTGCGCCGCGCCTGCATCGGCTCGTAGCGATGAGCAGCTATGGGGGTCGGTTATCGCAACCGGCACAGTGCGCGGGAACCTGTTCCTCTGGATGGAAGGACAGGCGCGGGTAACCGATGGCATCGGTGGAGGCAGCCAGTTCATCGTCCGACCGGCAATTGGTGCGCGCATAGGGCAGGACGCCCATGCCGTCTTCGGTTACGCTTATGTCCGGACCGATCCAGAGGAGGGCACGCTCACGAATGAGCATCGTCTTTGGCAACAGGTTCAGTTCGTTCCTGCAAGGACAAAGCGCGGCGCACCTCTCGTCATCAGCCGGACCCGGTTAGAACAGCGGATGTTCGAGGGGCAGGATGGGACCGGCTGGCGGCTCCGGCAATTGATCAAGCTGCAGGTGCCGATCGCGCGCGTGCATGGGCTTCAGGCAATTGCGATCACCGAAGGCTTCAAAAACCTCAACGACACGCGCTCAGGGGCACGGCAGGGACCCGATCAATGGCGCACGTTTGGCGGCGTCGGCTTTCCGGTTGCAAACCGCGCGCGGCTTGAAGTGGGATATTTGAACCAGCGCGTCTTCCGGTCGGGCGCGGATCGCGTGAACCATCTGCTGAACGCCACTGTGTTCCTGCAGCTATAGGCACTGAGATTACACGCTTGTTTCATCGAATCCCGGGAAGGACGCTCTGGCTGCTCGACTTGAATCAGGACCACTTTCCCCTGTCCTACACATTGCGAACTGTCGTATCGTGATCCGATGTCAAATTCTCTTTCTGTCCAGCACCTCATTTTGTCCTCCGAAACTCCGCGCTTGGTCGACTGTTTTTCGCGACATAGCGTGACTTTCGTGACTTTCAGGACGGGCCGCTGAGATGCACGACATCCACATCATCGGCGGTGGCATGGCCGGGTCGGAAGCCGCCTGGCAGCTGGCCGAGGCGGGGCACAGGGTACGCCTTTCGGAGATGCGCGGCGGCGGTGACGGCACGGCTGCACACCGCACCGACAGTCTGGCCGAACTTGTCTGCTCGAACAGCTTCCGTTCCGACGATGCGCAATCCAACGCTGTCGGGCTGCTTCATCAGGAGATGCGCACGCTCGGCTCGCTGATCATGCGTGAAGCAGATCGGCACCGCGTGCCCGCGGGCTCGGCGCTGGCGGTCGACCGCGACGCCTTTTCGGCGAGTGTAACGGCAGCGATTGCCGCGCACGCCAATATCGAGCTCGTCCGTGAACGGGTGGATGCCCTTCCGACCGGCCCTGCGATCGTCGCCACCGGGCCGCTGACCGCCCCGCTTCTCGCGACCGCCATCGGCGCAGAAACGGGCGAGGACAGCCTCGCCTTTTTCGACGCACTCGCGCCCATCGTTCACCGCGACAGCATCGACATGGATATCGCATGGAAGGCGTCGCGCTGGGACAAGGGGAGCCCCGACGGCGACGGCGCGGACTATATCAACTGCCCGATGACCAAGGCGGAATATCTCGCTTTTCACGCCGCGCTGATCGCGGGCGAGAAGACCGAGTTCAAGGAATGGGAAGCGAACACGCCCTATTTCGAGGGGTGCATGCCGATCGAGGTGATGGCGCAGCGGGGAGTCGATACGCTGCTCTTTGGTCCGATGAAGCCGGTCGGCCTCGACAATCCGCGCACAGGGCACTGGCCCTGGGCCGTGGTCCAGCTGCGGCAGGACAATGCGCTGGGTACGCTCTGGAACATGGTTGGCTTCCAGACAAAGCTGAAGCATGCCGAACAGGTCCGCGTGTTCCGCATGATTCCTGGCCTGCAAAACGCCGAATTCGCGCGGCTGGGCGGGCTGCACCGCAACACCTTCATCAAGTCGCCGGTACTTCTCGACCCCACGCTCCGCTTGGTGTCGGCGCCACACATCCGCTTTGCTGGGCAGATCACCGGGTGCGAGGGCTATCTGGAAAGCGCTGCGGTCGGGTTGCTTGCCGGGCGCTTCGCGGCCGCCGAGCTATCGGGCAACGCGATGTCCCCGCCCCCGCCGACGACGGCGTTTGGCGCCCTGCTGGCCCACATCACCGGCGGTGCGGACGCAAGCACCTATCAGCCGATGAACGTCAACTTCGGCCTCTTCCCGCCGCTCAACCTGACCGGCAAATCGAAAAAGGCCGACCGCAAGCGGATGTATTCGGCGCGCGCGCGCGAGCATCTGGCCGAATGGGTCGCGACGCTGCCAGCGGCTCCTCGACCGGTGCGGCAGACGGCGCCCGCGTGAACCGACGACAGGCACATTTCGGCGCCGATCTGCGCACAGCGCGGGTCGGGGCGAACGCCGCCACGTTCAGCGCGCCATTGCGGTCCTTGTCGGCGGCGGCGAACTTGGTCACCGCCTTGACTGCATCTTCCTCGAACCACAGCTTGCCGTCGCCATCAAGGTCGAGGTCGAGGTCGAGCTTGGCAAAGTTCTTGCGCCGCGCGACCCGTTATTCCTCGCCGGCGACCGCCCCGTTGGGGTCCTTGGCGTAGCGGCCAAAGCGCTTTTCCTCACGGCTTGCTCGCGGGCAACAGGCGGTCCGGCGAGGTCTTCAAGGCCCATCGGGAGCAGTCGCTGAAACGACTGACGGCTCGGGCACGACAATCCCCCGGTCCGCCTGCATGTGCCAGATGAACAAAACTCCCGTTATCAACATCAACTTTCACATCAAGCCCGCAATATAACGAAATATGCGACTCACCAAAAAGGGACAAGAGTTAGACCTGTTGTAAATCTTCAGGCAACGCTACATAACAATTTCCACGGTGTCCGTGTTTTTTTTCTACCAGATTTTATATCTTGTCTCGCAAATCGAACAAGAATTCGTAACGGCCGGGGCAATTCTTTTAAATTAACTTCGTACAATATTTTGCTGGCCATCGCCAGCGCGCGCGATGACGTCACGTCGTCCGAGCACCGCAGCCCGAAATCGGCGAGCGCCCACCCTGCCCCAGCCCCCGGTGCCCCAGCCCCCGGTGCCCAAGCCACGCCACAAATCCGCGCGGTCAGCGCAAAAAGCGCCCCGCCCCGTGCCTTAGCGAAGGCAGCAAGTCGAGCTTCATCGAACGGGAGCGGCTCGAGCAGTTCCTCCCACCCGTCGATGAGCCCGTCCAGCGCTTCTGCCTCAATGCCGCAATCGAAAGCGGCCGTCATTTCGGCAAGCAGCGGATGACCCGGCACGCGCTTTTCCAGCGCCTCGCGCCACCACAGCAAGCGCATCTGTCCCACCATCGGCTGGGTCGTCGAGGCAACGATCTGCCCCAGTTGTTCGTCGAGCGCCCACACCGCCGCCACAGCTGCGCGATACCGTGCGGGGACATGGGCCAGGGCAAACACCCGATCAGGATCAATCAGGTCGATCACCGCCTCAAACTGGGAAAACCCGGCGTTAACCCTCTCAATTCAGCGGCTGTTATCCCTGATGGCCGCTTGAGGCGTCGGATAGTGTTGGATTGGGTTGGGCGCAGCAGCATGAAGGCCTCTTTGGCGACGCAGAGCTGGGCGCGCGAATATCGCGGGATATTGACCCGCCTGCGCCGTGACGCAAGCGGCAACACGCTCGCCATGATCGCCATGGCCACCATCCCGCTTGCCAGCCTGGTCGGCTCGGCGGTCGACATCGGCCGTTCGTACCTCATAAAGTCGCGGCTTCAGGCAGCGTGCGATGCCGGAGCCCTCGCCGCGCGTCGGTCAATGGCGGGCTCCGTGCTTGACAGCAATGCCACCGCTCAGGGTCAGAACTTTTTCCGCATCAACTTTTCGACCGACACTTCGGGTGCGACCAACGTCGTCTTCACACCCGCAGTGACGGCGGACGGTCAGGTGACCGCGACTGCAACTGCACGCGTCCCCATGACCATCACCAAAATGCTTGGCACCGATTTTGTCGACCTCAGCGTCACCTGCGACGCCCGGCTCGAAATCTCGAATACCGACGTGATGATGGTACTCGACGTGACCGGGTCGATGAGTGGTTCGAGGATCATCGGCCTTCGTCAGGCAGTGATGGACTTTTATGACACGATCCAAAACTCAACTTCCGCAGAAGGGCGCTTCCGCATCGGTTTTGTGCCCTATTCGTCGGCGGTCAACGTCGGCATTGACCCCCATACCGGGCAAGAAATCCTGCCGCTGAACTGGATGGTCGACACTTGGACTTATCAGTCGCGTACCGCAAACATGACGACGCCGGGGTACTCGCCAACAACCGTATACAGCACCTGGACGACCCAGAATTACGGCTCGGACATAAGCAATACGAATTGCACGAATTACGGAAACAACGTGCCATTCTCGGGCTTCAACCCCAGCCCATCGGGCAATCCGACATTACCGACCAATGATATCTACACGACGAGCGGCGCGCCGGCGACAGTGACGCAGACGTTCTACCAGCGCCTGTCGAACACCTATAGCGGCAATCAGAGCTGCGACCGACGGCAGCGGACGGCGACGACGACCTACGCGCTCAACGGCCGTTTCGCGTTTACGAGCTGGGACTATAAGCCGGTCAGCTACAACGTCTCGACGTTGCGTACGGGCTCCGTGGTCAACGCCTACACAGGCAGCAGCGCCCCTACCGGAACGGTCCCGGTTTCGGGCAGCTACGACATGGTCGCGCTGGTAAACACGCCGGGCTCGACCGTCGGCGGCACGTCAACCGTCTTTGACGGCTGCGTCGAGGAACGCGATACCGTGGCACAGGCCACCTATCCGTCGATCCCGGTGGCCGCCTATGACATGGACATTCTGACCACACCGTTCAACGATGCCACCAGCTGGCGCCCGATGTGGCCAGAGCTGGTCTACGACCGCAACGGCCTTGCCAATGAATTGAATGTCACTACCAACCGCAACTGGGTGACATCGAGCTGGTGCCCTGCCGCGGCGAGCAAGCTTGCGGTGCGTACGCGTGCTCAGGTGCAAAGCTATGTCGACGGCCTTGTCGCCAACGGGAACACCTACCACGACTTCGGCATGGCGTGGGGCGCGCGAATGCTGTCGCCCACCGGGATGTGGGCAGCCGAGAATGCGACCGCGCCAAACGGCCGTCCGATCAACCGTCACCTGCTCTTCATGACCGATGGTGACATGTATACACCACCAAATATCTATAGCGCGCAAGGCTATGAAAAACTGGACCGGCGCGTGTCGGGGTTAGCGAATACGCCGAATGAGACGGACCTTATCAACCGCCACAACGCCCGCTTTGTCGCGATGTGCAACGCCGCGCGGGCGAACAATATGGTCGTCTGGACGGTCGCGTTCGGCGGCTCCAATCCGCCGAACCTCGTCGCCTGTGCCGACGCGGGCAGAGCCTATGTCGCGACCAATACGGCCGCATTGCGCACGCAGTTTCAGTCGATCGCGTCGCAGATCGCCGACCTGAGGCTTGCGCGGTGATCGCGCGACTGCTTGATCGGCTGCGACGCGAGGAGCGCGGCGCGACGGTGATCGAATTCGCCATGGTCGCGCCGGCCCTGATGCTTGTCATCATTGGCCTGTTCGACCTGACGTACCGCCTCTACGCAACAGCCATACTCAATGGCGAAGTTCAGAAGGTGGCGCGCGACGCAACGCTTCAAATGAACGCGTCGACGAGCGGGCAAGCCGCGCTCGACCAACGTGTGAAGGACGCATTCCGCAAGGTGAACGGCACGGTCACCGAAGCCGATTTCGAAATCACCCGGCGCAACTTTACCAACTTCACCAACGCGGGGAGGATGGAAGGCGCAACAGGACCGGGCGGCCAATGTGCGCCGGGCTTCACCTACGTCGACATCAACAACAGCAACAGCTGGGACGATGGTGCTCTCGCAGGACAGGGCGGCGCAAACGACGTCGCACTCTATACGGTCAAGGTGACGTACAAGTCGGTTTTTCCGTTCAATGCGATCTATGGCGGCGCCGTTAATCAGACGATCACTGCGACCACCGTCCTGCGGAACCAGCCCTACACCGCACAGAACACGCGCGTAACGGGGCCGACAAGGGATTGCGCAGGATGATGCGTCTTCCGTCGCTCTGGGCGCCCTTGCGCGCCTTACGGCGCGACGCGGCTGGCCTTGCGTTGATCGAGTTCGCCTATGGTCTGCCGATATTGATGGCGTTGGGATTGGGCGGGATCGAGATTGCCAATTTTTCCGTCACGCGGATGCGGCTTTCGCAGCTTGGCATGGCCGTTGCCGATAATGCAGCGCGCGTCGGCGCCTCAAATGGCCTGGCCCTGAAAAAAATCTATGAGGCCGACATCGCTGACATCTTTGAAGGCGCACGGGTGCAAGGAGCGCAGATCCAGTTCCAGCAGCGCGGGCGCGTAATCCTGTCAAGCCTTCAGCAGAACGCGTTGGGGTCACAGTGGATCGCCTGGCAGCGCTGTTTTGGCAACAAGAGCTACACGTCGACCTTCGGCGTCGCAGGCAATGGGCGAACGGACACGAGTTTTACCGGCATGGGGCCGACAGGCAACAAGATCGCCGCCCCAGCGAACACCGGCGTGATGTTCGTCGAGATCGCCTATGACTACCAGGCGATCGTTGAGCCGTTTGCCCAGGGGCTCCGCTATTTCGGGATGCGCGTCGACAATCAGGTGCTGACCTACCGCGCCGCCTACGTCGTGCGCGACCCGCGGCAGCTTGGCGTATCGACGGCGACCTCAACGGCGATCGAAGACTATGGCCTTTTTCAAAGCGCGCCCGCGGTAACGCGCCAGACCTGCTAGCGGTAGCAGACGGCTTTCACCGCCGCGGTGATCCGCTCGGCATTGACGAGCGTCGCGCGTTCCAGGTTCGCGGCATAGGGCATTGGCACGTCTTCGTTCGTCACCCGGGCGACTGGCGCATCAAGGTCGTCGAAGCCCTTTTCCATGGCGACCGCCATGATCTCGCTCGCGATCGAACAGACCGGCCAGCCTTCCTCGACGACGACCATACGGTTGGTCTTGTTCAGGCTCGCCAATACCGTCGCCGCATCGAGCGGGCGCAGTGTGCGCAGGTCGACGACTTCGGCATCGATACCTTCACCCGCGAGCTTTTCTGCGGCTTCAAGCGCGAGCGCTACGCCGATCGAATAGCTGACGATGGTCACGCTTGTCCCCGGGCGCACGATCCGGGCCTTGCCGATGGGGACAACGACATCGCCTTCGGGCACGTCGAAGCTGCGCCCGTACAGCAATTCATTCTCGAGGAAGACGACCGGATCTTCGCACCGGATCGCCGCTTTCAGCAAGCCCTTTGCATCGGCCGCATCATAGGGCGCGATGACGATCAGACCAGGAACGCTGGCGTACCACGGCGCAAAGTTCTGGCTGTGCTGGGCGCCGACGCGTGATGCCGCGCCATTGGGGCCGCGGAACACGACCGGGCAGCGCATCTGCCCGCCCGACATATAGTTGGTCTTGGCCGCCGAATTGATGATGTGGTCAATCGCCTGCATTGCGAAATTGAACGTCATGAACTCGACGATCGGCCGCAGGCCACCCATGGCCGCGCCCGTGCCAATGCCGGCAAAGCCATATTCGGTGATCGGCGTGTCGATCACGCGCCGCGCGCCGAATTCCTCGAGCAGGCCCTGCGTGACCTTATAGGCGCCCTGATATTCGGCGACTTCCTCGCCCATCACAAAGACCCGGTCGTCCTTTCGCATTTCCTCGGCCATGCCGTCACGCAGGGCCTCGCGCAGCGTCATCTTGACGGTCGGGCCACCTGTGGTCGCTGACGCCGATGCAACGGCTGCGACGGGCGCCGTTTGGGCAGGCGTCGGCGCGGACCCACCAGCCTGCTCGGACAGAGCGGGGGTGACGGCCACGGGCGCCGCTGCGGCGGCAGACGCGGACCTGCCTGTCTCTTCAGCCTCGCCTTTCATCGTCGCGATAACAGTGCCGACCTTCACATTGTCGGTGCCCGCGGCAATCAGGATCTCGCCGATTGTGCCTTCATCGACCGCTTCGAATTCCATCGTCGCCTTGTCGGTTTCGATCTCGGCCAGGATATCGCCCGACTTGACGGTGTCGCCCGCCTTGACCAGCCATTTGGCAAGCGTGCCTTCCTCCATCGTCGGGGAAAGCGCGGGCATTTTCAGGTCGATGGCCATCAATATTGCCCCACCAGGACGTCGGTGTGGAGTTCGCTGAGATCGGGTTCGGGCGATTGCTCAGCAAAATCAGCGGCTTCGGCGACGATAGCACGAATTTCCTTGTCGATCGTCTTCAGCGTGTCGTCGGTCACCCCAGCGGCCTCCAGCGTCTTTTTCAGGCCTTCGATCGGGTCATGCTGGTCGCGCATCGATTGCACCTCGTCGCGCGACCGGTATTTGGCCGGGTCGGACATCGAATGGCCGCGATAGCGATACGTCTTGAGTTCCATCAGCACCGGGCCGTTGCCCTCGCGCACCCATTTGAATGCAGTGTCGGCAGCGCCGCGTACCGCAAGCACGTCCATGCCGTCGACCTGCATGCCGGGCAGGCGAAAGCTTTCGCCGCGGCGATGAAAATCGGTTTCCGAACTCGACCGCGACGTGCTGGTGCCCATGGCATAGCCATTATTCTCAATAACGAAAACGATCGGCAGCTTCCACAGCGCGGCCATGTTGAAACTCTCGTAGACCTGTCCCTGATTTGCCGCACCGTCGCCGAAATAGGCGATCGCAATGCCGCCGTCGTTCCGGTATTTATGGGCAAACCCAAGGCCCGCACCCAGCGACACTTGCGCGCCGACGATGCCGTGGCCGCCGTAAAATCCCTTGGATACGTCGAACATGTGCATCGACCCGCCCTTGCCGTGCGAGATACCCGCCTGTCGTCCGGTAAGCTCGGCCATAACGACCTTGGGCTCGATCCTGCACAACAGCATATGGCCATGGTCGCGATAGCCGGTGATAACCGAGTCCAGCCCGATGTTGAGCGCCGATTGCAGGCCGACGGCAACCGCTTCCTGTCCGATGTAAAGGTGGCAGAACCCGCCAATCAAACCAAGGCCGTAAAGCTGCCCTGCCTTCTCCTCGAACCGGCGGATGAGCAGCATGTCCCGGTAAAAACCCAGCATTTCGTCGGTCGAAGCTTTATAGGACTGGGGCTCGGGCGGACGGGCGATAACGGATATTTCTGCCTTGGCGGCGGCTTTTGCCACAAACGAGCCTTTCCGGTGGAGTGGTTGGCGCAGCTATAAGCGTCCAGGCGATACAGGCGCAAGGTGACGCTACGGTAAAGCCGATAGTTTTCAGAACTGGCGCGCAAGTAAGACCAAATAGCCTATTTTAACCGGATCACGACTTCGCCGGGTTGAACAAGTCCCAGGTCACGGCGGACCAGTTCCTCTGCCAGATCGCGGTTGGCATGCTTCGGGTCGAGCAGCGCGACACGATTGGCCAGCTCGCGCCGCGCCTTTTCGACGCGCGCCAATTGCCCCTGCCGTTCCCTCAACTGGCGCGAATAATCGCCCCAGGCCAGCGCCCCATTTGGTCCGAACAGGGCATAGCCACCAAAAAAAGCAACGACGATCAGCGCAGCCGCTGGTGCTGCCGCTGCGCGCAGATTGATCCAAACGGTTTTAGAGATCGCCACCCCTCGCTTCAATCACAGTCGATTCACTGAATCAACCCTTTTTGACCGAGAAAACCGAACGACCTGCATATTTAGCCTGCGAATCAAGTTCTTCCTCGATCCGGATTAGCTGATTATACTTGGCCAGCCGGTCGGAACGGGCAAGCGAGCCGGTTTTTATCTGTCCGCAGTTCGTGGCGACGGCAAGATCGGCGATGGTGGCATCCTCGGTTTCGCCCGAACGATGCGACATGACCGCCGTATAGCCGCTGCGTTGCGCCAGCGACACGGCGGCAAGTGTTTCGGTCAGCGTCCCGATCTGGTTGACCTTGACGAGCAGCGAGTTGGCCAGCCCCTTATCGATGCCCATGGCCAGTCGCTCGACATTGGTGACGAACAAATCGTCGCCAACCAGCTGAACTTTCTTGCCGATGGCGTCGGTCAGCGCTTTCCAACCCTCGAAATCATCCTCACTCATCCCGTCCTCGATCGAGGCGATCGGGTAGCGGGCGCACAGATCGGCCAGATAGGCAGCATTTTCCTCGGGGCTGCGGACCACGCCTTCCCCATCGAAACGATAGGCGCCATCGCGAAAATACTCGGTCGCCGCGCAGTCGAGCGCCAGCACGACGTCGTCGCCCGGTTTATACCCCGCCGCCTCGATCGACGACATGATGAAGTCGAGCGCCTCTGGCGCGCTTGCAAGCTTCGGTGCGAAGCCGCCTTCGTCGCCCACGGCGGTCGCGAAACCCTTGTCGTGCAGCTTTTTCTTTAGCGTGTGGAAAATCTCGCTCCCCATGCGTACCGCCTCGAACAGGCTGTCCGCGCCTACGGGCATCACCATGAATTCTTGGAAATCGATCGGGTTGTCCGCGTGCATGCCGCCGTTGATGATGTTCATCATCGGCACCGGCAAAACATGCGCGCCAACACCGCCAACATAGCGATAGAGCGGCAGGCCGCGCGCGTCCGCTGCCGCCTTTGCGGCAGCCATACTGACCCCCAAAATGGCGTTGGCGCCCAGCCGTGCCTTATTCAGCGTCCCGTCGAGCGCGATCATGGTTGCGTCGATTTCGCCCTGGTCCTCGGCATCCAGGCCGATAAGCTCTTCAGCTATTTCGTCGTTAACGGCATCCACGGCTTTTTGGACGCCCTTGCCCAGAAACCGCGCCATGTCCCCGTCGCGAAGCTCGACCGCTTCATAGGCACCCGTCGAGGCACCCGAAGGCACGGCCGCGCGTCCGAAACTGCCATCCTCGAGTAAGACGTCAACCTCGACGGTCGGGTTGCCCCGACTGTCCATAATCTGGCGGGCATGGATATCGAGAATGGCGGTCATGGCTGGCTGGCTCGCAGGATATAAGGGAACAAAGCACCGCGCCTCTAGTTGAGCCGCACACACAGCGCAAACCTGTTACGATTGAGGACTGGCAACTCTCACGCGCTGCCCTATCTTGCCTATATCAGTCTTGTATCAGTCATCCGCCTACCAAGGAGTTTCTTTCGATGGCCCGTACCCCTAAGCCCAAGGAAATGGTCGCTGAGACCACCAATGAAATCGTTGCTGCCGCGACCCCGGCGGTCGATGACGTCAAGCTGAGCGTCGCCAAGGTGAAGGAGCAAGCGTCCGCGCTCGGTTCCGAAGCGCTTGATTCGGCGCGCAAAGCCGCAACGCAAGGCAAGGACATGGCCGCCGAGGCACTCGACGAACTCTCGAAACTTGCGACCAGCGCGGCTGCCGTCGTCGACGAGCGGGTCGGCACGCATTATGGCGATTACGCGCGCAAGGCCGCCTCGACCGTTTCAAATGCCGCAACGTCGCTCAACAACAAGGCCGTGGATGACATTGTCGCCGATACGACGGCATTCGTCCGTAAGCGTCCGGCAATCGCCATCGGCGCCCTTGCAGCGGTCGGCGTGTTCCTGACGGCTTTTTTGCGCGGCGGGTCCAAGAAGTCGTCCGACAAAACTGAGGCTTAACCCTTGGCCAAGGGGGGCGGCGAATCTTGGGAGCCAGATGAAGGAGGCGCGTGGCAATCGCTCCCCGACCTCTTTGTCGAACTCATCGATGACGGTCGCGACTGGCTAAACGCTGAAGTCGCCGTCTATCGGGCAGAGGCACGTCGGCGGCTGATCATTGCCGGTATCGGGATCGGCCTGATGACGCTTGCTGCAGCACTCGTTGCCGGCACGCTGGTCGCGCTGCTGGTGGGCGTCGTCTTTGCACTAGGCCCAATTTTAGGTGCTGGCTGGGCGACAGCAATTGTCGTTGCGGTCGCGCTCCTCATCGCGGCGATTGCAGCGCAGGCCGGACGACTCCAACTTAGAAAGCTCACGCGAGGAGAACAAATCGGTGAAGGAATCTCGAGAACTCCAGGTCGCGACTGAGGCGCGAGATTCGGCACGGACCGCGCTGGCCGTGACGTCGGGTAAACTGCGGGGACGCCTTGCGCCGCGTTTGCTCGCCGCCGAGCTTGCAGAAATACTCGCAACGCGCGCGGGCAGCGTGCTCCTCAAACGCGGGATCAGCAAGCGGCGGCGTGTTACGGCGGCGATCGGAGCCACGGCAGCGATTGCATCGGCCATTGTGTTGCGGGCTACGCATCGCACACGCGCCAAGAAAAACGGTGATTTGCCGTCCGAATAACGCTACCGCGCGCAATATGAGCAAACTGCACCTCGTCTTCGGCGGCCGCGTGACCGATCCCCAGACCCTCGATTTTCAGGATCCGTCGACGCTCGATGTGATTGGCATTTTCCCAGATTTTAAATCGGCCGAAAAGGCGTGGCGTAGTGCTGCACAACGGACAGTCGACGATGCTGAAATGCGCTATGTCGTCGTTCACCTTCATCGCCTGCTCGAGCCTGAACTCGACGCTTAGCCGTATCGGTATCGCCACTCGAGCAGCGGATACATCAGAATAAGGCCGGTCAGGAAGCCGCCGACATGCGCCGCCACGGCAATCGGTGTCGCCGTTCCGCCCGAGATGAACCCGACACCCCATTGCAGTACCAGCCACGCCCCGGCGAGCCAAAGTGCCCGTACTAAAAGCGCCGGCACGGGCCCGACACGCTTGACCTGGTTGCGGCCGAACATCAGTGCGTAAGTGCCGATCACGGCCGAGATTGCCCCGCTCGCCCCTATCATGGGTGCAGACGACCTCGGATCGACGATGTACTGGCCGAGCGCCGCCCCATAG
Organism: Sphingomonas sp.; assembly: GCA_049318505.1. GTDB lineage: Bacteria > Pseudomonadota > Alphaproteobacteria > Sphingomonadales > Sphingomonadaceae > Sphingomonas_O. Next base: position 20,645 of record JBMOGG010000030.1, read on the forward strand.
GCGCCCAGGACGTACAGGATGAGGAGGCGCATGCCACCCAGCACACCCTCAACCTGCCGCCCGCAATAGACGAGCATGAGCAGGTTGAAGCCAAGATGCGCCAAGCTCCCGTGCAGCAATGTCGCAGTGAGCGGCGTCAGCGCGAATGGCACTGCGGTAAACGGGAATACCTCGGTCATCCGTGCGGGAACGAACCCGGCCTGCAAGATGACATGCGGCCCCGCGACGCCCTGCAACAGGAAGGCAATTGCCGTGACAGCTGCGATGACCATCGTCGTCCGCAGCGGACGGGCCGCCTGCACGTTCAAATAAACTCGATCTTGGACACCGAATAATAACGGTCACCGGCGGGCACGGACACCTCGATGTCCTCGCCCGCCTTGCGCCCGATCAGCGCGCGGCCCAGCGGCGAATTATACGAGATGCGCCCGGCCTTGGCGTCCGCCTCGGTTTCGCCGACAATCTGGTATTTTACCGGCTTGTCGTCGTCATCGAGCAACGTGACCGTCGCGCCGAATACGATCTTGTCGCCCGAAAGCTCTTTGGGATCGATGATCGTCGCGCGGCTGAGCTTCGACTCGATGTCGACGATCATCGCTTCGATCTGGCCCTGGCGCTCTTTGGCCGCATGATATTCGGCATTTTCTGACAGGTCGCCGTGCGCCCGCGCCTCCTCGATGGCATCGATCACCTCGGGCCGCTCGGCCTTGAGCAGCACCAGCTGTTCGCTGAGCATCCGCTGCCCTTCGATCAGCATCGGCATTTTATCGACCGTCGCCATCTTCAAAAACCCCTTGGTCAAAACCCTGTTGCGGCCCCGGAAACGCTCCGATGCCCTTTATCGTCGCATCTGTCGGGATTCAGCTTGCGAGCCGAAGATGATAAGACTGCAGGGGCCGAACTTCAAGGTCGCTGTCCCGCAACGCAGCAATCGCCTGCACCGCAGCGACCGATGCGGAGGCGGTCGTGAACTGCGGCACCTTGTTCATCAGCCCGGCGCGCCGGATGCTTTGGCTGTCCTTCAGCGACTGCCACCCTTCGGTGGTGTTGAAGATCAGCGCGATGTCGCCGTCGACGACGCGGTCGACAATGTGCGGACGACCCTGTGCAACCTTATTGACGCGTTCGACCGCAACACCTTTGCCCGCCAGGTAGCGCGCGGTGCCGTCGGTCGCGACGATCGTGAAGCCAAGGTCGAGAAGGTTAAGCACAGCCGGGAGGATGACCGGCTTGTCGCTGTCCTTCACCGACACGAAAACTGTGCCAGAATGGGGCAGAATAGTGCCCGCCCCGAGCTGCGCCTTGGCGAAAGCGCGGGCAAAATCCCGATCAATTCCCATGACTTCGCCAGTACTCTTCATTTCTGGTGAGAGCACAGGGTCGACGCCGGGGAATCGGGCAAATGGGAAGACGGCTTCCTTTACCGCAATATGCGCAATATCGAGGTCGATGCTGGGCAGATCGGCTAGCATTTCCCCCGCCATCACCCGCGCGGCAAGCTTGGCGATGGGCGCGCCGATGGCTTTGGCGACGAAGGGCACCGTGCGCGAGGCGCGCGGATTGACCTCGATGATGTAGACGTCGCCATCCTTCACCGCGAATTGCACGTTCATCAGGCCGCGCACCGACAGCGCCTTGGCGAGGACCTCGGCCTGGCGCGCGATCTCCGCCACGATTTCGGGCGCAAGGCTGTACGGCGGCAGCGAGCAGGCGCTGTCGCCCGAATGGACACCAGCTTCCTCGATATGCTGGAGGATGCCCGCCACCACGACCTGATCGCCATCGGCAATCGCATCGACGTCGACCTCGACCGCATCGCGCAAATAGCGGTCGATCAGCACCGGTGCATCGCCCGACACCTGCACTGCGGTTGCGATATAATGTTCGAGCTGCGCTTGGGTATCGACGATTTCCATCGCGCGGCCGCCAAGCACGAAGCTCGGCCGCATCAGCACGGGGTAGCCGATGCGCGCCGCGACGTTGACGGCTTCGTCGCGGCTGCGCGCGATGCCGTTTTCGGGCTGCCTGAGGCCCAGCCGGGTTACGAGCGCGGCGAACTGTTCGCGATCCTCAGCAAGGTCGATCGCCTTGGGCGACGTCCCGAGGATCGGGAT
>JBMOGG010000031.1:0-22591 GCA_049318505.1 Sphingomonas sp.
GCCGAACGCCGAGAGATCCCGCTTGGTCGTATAGCCATAGAGGCTGAGACCCGCGAAAGCAGCTGCAGTTGCAAAGAACGTCGTTGCGATCGACTGCCCTGTATAGACGAGGAAGATCGACGACAGCGACAGACCCATTACCACCGTGAACGCCCAGTAAACCCCCTGGGCAGCTGTCGTAGACAGGCGGTTGATGCCAAAGCTTAGCACCATGACGAAGCCGAGCGGCGCCAGCATGATCAGCCAGCGCAACGGCGTGCTCAGCACCTGCGCGGCCAGCCCCGACTGGGCAAACAGCAAAGCGACGATGCCTGTCAGCAGCACGCCCGATGCCATCGTGTTATACACCGACAACATGTACTTGCGCAGGCCCGCGTCGCGGACGTCGGCTTGCGTTCCGGCCGAGGCGGCGGCTGCAGCCGCAGTCGACCGTGGATCCCAATTGGCCATCTCGAAACTCTCCTTTGCCCGACCGCTATTGGCCGGATAATGCAGATATCGGAGCAATCGCGGCTGCTTTCAAGCGAAACGCGACGTCAGCAATCAAAATTCACCTGTGGAACACCCTTTAGGGCTCAGTCAATTCCAGAACGGAGCCGCTGGCTCCAGCTGATGACGACCCCGCGGCACAGGCCCGCCAGCTCGACACCCAGCGACACCTGATGCGGATTGGGATCGGCGCGGTCTTCGGTGGCACGCTTCAACTGCGCGCTACCACCATTTGTAACTGCGATCATCGCAAGCGCTGCAAGGATACACCAACCGCCCGCCTGGATATCAACATCACTGCCGCCGCCCCCTTCGGTTCGACAAAGGTTTAGAGAGTGCACGACCATGGCTGTGCCATGAACATATGTTCATGTGCTGCGATTGTTTAAGCTGCGTTTGGAACATGTCTGTGACCCTGCGCGGCAAGGGCCTCGGCGGCTAAAGTGACGCGGATCAGCGCCAGCGGTAGGATCGGCCCTGATCGAACTGGCTGTGCTCGAACGAAAAGGCGAACACACCGTTCTGACCCAGCGGCATGGCCGCGCTGCCAAAGACGGCGCGATAACCTCCCGTACCAATCGCAACCCCCACTTCGCCGTGAACGTGCCGGTCTGACGGCGATCCGTTCAGGACGCCGTTGTCCGCATTCATGTTGCGCACAGCCGCAGCTTCCTTGGCCGCCTCGATCTGTTCGGGCGTCCAGCGCGTCACCGTTTCGGCGGCTGCAATTGTGGGCGCCAAGGCAAGGGCTGCGAGAAGCAAGATTTTCATGAAAGCGAGCCTCGGCCTGCGAGGCTTTCGCGTTGCTGAACAGCCAGAAGCTCCCCCACCGGAACGACACGAATGCCACGGTTTGCCAGCCCATCCAGTAAAAGGGGCAGTGCCAGTCGCGCGGTGCCGTTTGCGTGCGACATGGGATGTAACAGGATGATCGATCCGGGACGCACTTGCGACAGGATATGGTCTGCATAGGCACGTGGCGTTTCAGCGTCAGCACCGTCATCCTCAACGTCCCAGGTGACCATCCGGTAGCCGCTGCGTTCGACCGCCAATGGCAAGCCGATCAGGCGTTTTCCGAAAGGTGGTCGAAAGAGCGTCGGATGCACGGCGCCCTCGGCCTTCAGAAGGGCGTCGGTCCGCCTCACCTCATTGTCGTACGTCGAAGCAGATTTCCCCAGCATCCACGTGTGGCTGAAGCTGTGGTTGCCCAATTCGTGTCCCGCCGCAGCGAGCCGCCGCGCTTGGCCTGGATTCCGTTCGATCTGCTTGCCGATGAGAAAGAAGGTCGCCTTGACGTTATAGCGCACGAGCACCGGCAACACGGCGTCTATGCCTTGTGATGTCGGCCCATCGTCGAACGACAAGGCAACGATCTTGTCCGCGGTCTCGATGCGACACGTCACCGTGCCAACCAGCTGAAAGCAACGCGCCTTGCTGGCCCGCCAGACCCCTATGGAAAGGGCAGCCAGTGCAATTGCACTGACTGCCCGAAAGGCTCTGCTTTTGAAGCGAAGTCGCAAAGCGGTTTAAAGCCCGGCGTCGACCTTAGGCTTGCCGCCCTTCTTGCCCTTTTTGGGGGCAGCAGGCGTGATCTCGAAGCTCAGCGATTTGCCCTTCTCCGGCTCGTCCTTCAGATGGACCATCACCTCGCCGCCATGGACCAGCTTGCCGAACAGCAGCTCCTCGGCCAGTGGTTGCTTGATCTTTTCCTGGATCAGGCGGCCCATCGGGCGCGCACCATAGAGTTTGTCATAACCCTTGGTCGTCAGCCATTCCTTGGCGTCGTCGTCGAGCTTGATGTGGACCTCACGGTCGGCAAGCTGGAGTTCGAGCTGCAGGATGAACTTGTCGACGACGCGCGCCACGACTTCGGTCGGCAGATAGCCGAACGGGACGATGGCATCGAGGCGGTTGCGGAACTCGGGGGTGAACATCTTTTTCACCGCCTCTTCGTCCTCGCCCTCGCGGGTCATCGCGCCAAAGCCGACGGCTTCGCGCGCCATGTCGCTCGCCCCCGCATTTGTCGTCATGATCAGGATGACGTTGCGGAAGTCGACCGACTTGCCGTGCTGGTCGGTCAGGCGACCATGATCCATGACCTGCAACAAGATGTTGAACAGGTCGGGATGCGCCTTTTCGACCTCGTCGAGCAGCAATACGCTGTGCGGCTGCTGGTCGATGGCATCGGTCAGCAGGCCGCCCTGGTCGAAGCCGACATAGCCCGGAGGCGCACCGATCAGGCGGCTGACGCTGTGACGCTCCATATATTCGGACATGTCGAAGCGCTGCAGCGGGATGCCCATGATCGAGGCGAGCTGGCGCGCGACCTCGGTCTTGCCGACGCCCGTGGGGCCAGTGAACAGATAATTGCCGATCGGCTTGTCCGGATCGCGAAGGCCGGCACGCGACAGCTTGATCGCCGAGGCGAGTTTTTCGATGGCTTCGTTCTGGCCGAACACGACACGCTTGAGGTCAGTCTCAAGGCTGGCGAGCGACTTGGTGTCGTCGGTGCTCACCGATTTCGGCGGGATGCGCGCCATTGTTGCGATGACGGCCTCGATCTCCTTGGACGTGATCACCTTCTTGCGCTTGTTCGGGGCGACCAGCATCTGCATCGCGCCGACTTCGTCGATCACGTCGATCGCCTTGTCGGGGAGCTTGCGGTCGTTGATGTAGCGTGCCGACAGTTCAACGGCCGACTTGATCGCATCGGGCGTGTACTTGACGTTGTGGTGCCCCTCGAACGCGCTGCGCAACCCGGCGAGGATCTTGATCGTGTCCTCGACCGTCGGCTCGTTGACGTCGATCTTCTGAAACCGGCGCAGCAAAGCGCGGTCCTTTTCGAAGTGGTTGCGGAATTCCTTGTACGTCGTCGAGCCGATGCAGCGGATCGTACCGCCACTGAGCGCGGGCTTCAGCAGGTTCGACGCGTCCATCGCACCGCCGCTCGTCGCGCCTGCCCCGATGACCGTGTGGATCTCGTCGATGAACAAGATGGCGTCGGGCAGCTTTTCGAGCTCGGTCACAACGGCCTTGAGCCGCTCCTCGAAGTCACCACGGTAGCGGGTGCCGGCCAGCAACGTGCCCATGTCGAGCGAATAGATGACGGCAGGCAAGAGCACCTCGGGGACGTTGCCTTCGATGATCTTGCGCGCCAGCCCCTCGGCGATCGCGGTCTTGCCGACGCCGGGGTCACCGACATACAGCGGGTTGTTCTTCGAGCGGCGGCACAGGATCTGAACGGTGCGGTCGACTTCGGCCGAACGACCGATCAGGGGATCGACCTTGCCGTTCCGCGCCTTTTCATTGAGGTCGACCGTGAATTGCTTGAGCGCGCTTTCTGCCTTCTTGCCGCCTTCGGCCTTGGTCGGCTTTTCTTCCTCGGCACCCTTGGGCGTTGACGCCTCAGGCGCATTGGCGCCCTTGCCGACGCCGTGGCTGATGTAGCTCACGGCATCGAGGCGGCTCATGTCCTGCTGCTGCAGGAAATAGACAGCATAGCTCTCTCGCTCGCTGAACAGGGCAACAAGCACGTTGGCGCCGGTCACTTCGTCGCGGCCCGAGGACTGGACGTGGAGGATGGCGCGCTGGACGACGCGCTGGAAGCCGCTTGTCGGCGACGGGTCGGTCTGCCCCTCAACGCGCAACGCTTCGAGCTCGCTGTCCAGATAATGGGTGACGGTGTTCTTCAGTTCGCCCGTATCGACACCGCAGGCGACCATGACGGCCGACGCTTCCTGGTCGTCGACAAGCGCGAGCAGCAGATGCTCGAGCGTGGCATATTCGTGCTTGCGTCCGGCAGCGGCAGCAAGCGCGTTGTGAAGCGTAGTTTCTAGATTGCGGGCAAAGGACGGCATGTTGATTTCCTGAACCGGAGCCGCCGGGCGCGGCCCCACTTGGACCTTAATGTCGGGTGCCCGAACCCTCCCGACAAGACCTTATCGGCGAAAGCGCTTTCATCGCTTTCGTCAATTCTTAAATATCGCATCGGCACTGGCTCGATGGAGAACGGCTTTGTCGCGGCGCAGCTTTGTCCGCGTGATCTCGGCCTCGAGTGCGGCGATCCGCGCATCGCATTCGGCAACAGACAGCGGATCGAGATCCTGCCGTCCAAGGAGCGTAACAGGATCGCCGGCGCGCGGGGGCGGTGCGATGTCGTCAGTATCCATTGACAAAGGTTCGCGCGCCCTTTGCCTTGAGTCAACAGCTACAAAGCAACCTCTACTCGCCGCGATGAAGCAAGGCGCGTGCCGTGATCGTCGTCTGGAAGACGAAGAGGCCCAGAAGAATGATCGAGACCGCGCCGATGAACCCGTCGAAAGCCGAAAACGGTGTGCCGAAAATCGGATCAGGGCCCAGAATGAACATCGCCAGCGTCATCGTAATCAACATGATGCGCAACTCGGTCGGGCCCCCTGCCATATAGGAAAGGCGGAATTCGCCGATAACACGCGCAGCCAGGAAGGTGTGGATCGACAGCAGAAGATAGGTCGACAGCCCGAACAGGGCGATATCCAGCCGCAGGAACGGGCTGAGCCCGAGTCCGACGAGCATGACCAGATTGCCGAGCGCGTCGGTGCTATGGTCGATGAAATACCCGAACGACGGCCGCTCGATCTTGCGAAAACGCGCCAGGCTGCCGTCAAGCGAGTCGCCGAACCAGTTTATGAAGTACCCAGCGATCGCCACCCAAAGCCAATTGATGTCGTAAGTGCTGAGCGCGTAGCCGGAGCCGACGATGACGCCCCCCAGGAACCCGACTGACGTCAGCCGGTCAGGCGTGACTGAGGGGGGCATGCGCGCCGCCAGCCAGGTGAGCAGGCGGCGCTCGTTTACGGCAAGGACATTTTGTTGAATGCGTTGCACCGGCTTCATGGCACTGTCTCTCCAGCATTCCGGCCTCGGCAGGGTCAAACGTGGACAATGCAACCGAAGCGACCCGAAATTGTCATATATCGGTAACGTTGGTGGGCGTGTCTGGCGCATTGGTCAAGTAATGTGCGTGCAAAGCCCACATCGTTGCTGACACGCGCCGTCGTGGTCAGCTAGAGAACATGCACGATCAAAGGGGCTTAAATGACTGAACTTCCGACAATGATGCAGGCAATCGACCCGCCAATCCCCGGAGGGCCCGAGGTGCTGGTGCCGGTGGAGCGCCCTGTTCCTGTGCCCGCCAAAGGCGAAGTGTTGATCAGGGTGGCGGCTGCCGGGGTCAACCGGCCCGATGTGCTGCAGCGCAAGGGCGCCTATCCGCCGCCGCCCGGCGCGCCCTCTATTCTCGGCCTCGAAATCGCCGGTGAGGTCGTGGCGGTTGGCGAGGATGTCGCGCCCGAACTGATCGGCCAGTCGATGTGCGCGCTGGTGGCCGGTGGCGGCTATGCCCAATATTGTGCGGCGCCTTTCGGCCAGTGTCTGCCTGTTCCCCCGTCGCTGTCGATGCTGGACGCGGCGGCGCTGCCGGAAACATTGTTCACCGTGTGGATCAATTTGTTCGAGCGGGCCTATGCCGCCGAGGGAGACACCGTGCTTGTCCACGGCGGAACCAGCGGAATCGGCACCATGGCCATCGCGCTGGGGCGACTGTTCGGCCTGGCGGTCATCGTCACCTGCGGCAGCGATGACAAATGCGCAAGGGCAATGGAGATCGGCGCGGCCTTTGCCATCAACTACAAGACTGCTGACTTCGTCGCCGAAGTGGCACGGATTACGGGCGGGCGGGGATGTGCCGCCGTGCTCGACATGGTCGGTGGGGACTATCTGCCGCGCAACTTGCAATGCCTGGCCGAGGATGGCCGCCATGTCTCGATCGCGGTCCTGAACGGCCCGAAGGCGGAGGTGTTTATCCCCCTTGTCATGATGAAGCGCCTGACCTTGACCGGTTCGACGCTGCGGGGGCGATCGCTGTCATTCAAGTCTTTGGTAGCGGATGAAATCACGCGGACGCTATGGCCGCATGTCGAGGCTGGACGACTGAAGCCGGTAATCGATAGCGTGTTCCCGCTGAGCGATGCCGCGGGTGCACATGCCCTCATGGATTCGGGCGCACACGTCGGAAAGATCGTGCTCGACATGACGATATGAGGCTTTTCGCATTTGCTCTCCTCGTCGTTCTCGCGCCAGCTGCAGTTCAGGCGGACGCACTTCAGCAACAGGTGCTCGCCGTCGCTCGTTCCGTCGGACCCAATGACTTCGCTTTTACCGAGACGACGCGTGCCGAGCGCACCGGAAAACCCGCAAACGCCAGCGTTACCCGCCATGACCCCCGGACGCCTGCCAAATGGACGTTGCTGTCTACCGACGGCAAGCCGCCGACGGCAAAGCAAAGCGCCTCGTCGGCCAAGTTCCGCGCCAAGGCGAAAGTCGCAACCTATGCACGAATCGCTGAATGGTTCGGCGCCCCGGCGACCCGCGTTGCAGCGACGCCCACGCACGTTACCTATCGGTTTGTGGCCATGCCCAAGGGCGCTTTGATGATGGGCCCGTACGATGCGTCGGCAAACACGACGGTTGAAGCCGTCGTCAACACGGCAGGCAAGGTGCCCTATGTGGAACGTGCGCGTTTTACATCGAAGGCAGCGTTTCGGATGATGATGGTGGTCAAGGTCGACAGCTTTTTCGTCACGGCCACCTATCGACTGCTACCCGACGGGCGCCCGGTCAACGACAGCGTGATGACCGAGTTCGCCGGTTCGTTCATGGGCAGCGCCCAGACCTTGCGGACCCGCACATCCTATTCGGACTATGCTGCCGCCCGGTAGCCACTCAAAGCTAGCGCGGGCCTTCGACCCGCATGGGATCGTCGGCCGCAGGCGCAATCCGGCGGTGGAGCGCGTCTATTTCCTCCTGGCGCTGTAGCAGGTAATTCTTGCGTGCTGCGGCATAGGGGTTCACCTCCGCGCTGATATTGCGCAGCTGTTCGTCATATTCGGCGCGATAGTCGATCGAACCGACCAGTGTTGCCCCAACCGCATAGGCGGGCTGGTTGAACGGCTTGCCCACCACGGTCGGCAGGAATGCCCGATCGACAAGCAACCCGATCAGGTCGCGGATTGTCGTCGGCCCGATCAGCGGGATAAACAGGAATGGGCCCGGCTTGATCCCATAATAGCCGAGTGTGTTGGCAAAGCCGTTGCGGCGCAGGGGCAGCCGAATACCCTTGCGCTTGGCCACGTCGACAACGCCCGCGACGCCCGCCGTCGAATTGATGGCGAAACGGACCAATGTCTTGGCAGCCCGACCGGGTTTCAGCTGTAGCAGGTCGTTGATGAAGACGACAGGCAGCGTCAGGTGGTTGAAGAAATTGCGGACGCCTGCCCGGATCGGCTCGGGCACGGCGCGCTTATAGCCAATGGCGGCAGGTGCCACGACCGCGGTGTCGAGCGCCTGGGTCAGGGCATAGGTCTGGATGTTGATTGCCTGGATCGGGTCTTCGCGAGGCGCCTTGTTGCTGCCCGAGACGACGATCTCGTCGCTGGCGGGCGGGGACACCGGAAGAAGCGGTGGTGACGGTGCAGGCGCAGGTGACGGCGTTGTGGGCATCGGCGCACTCGGCTGTGCGGCCGAATCGAGCTGCGCCACGAGTTGGCCGTATGGCGGGTTAGCAGTTACGGGGCCGGCATCAGGCGCCATTCCATTGGCAAGGAGCCAGGCTGCAACCGCCGTAGAAACGTACATTTTGCTTGGTTGCCCTTGCGCCAAGGTCCGCCGCTTACCCCGTGCAGGTAGCTGACACGATGTTGGATAAGCGGATGACTAACATGTGACAATAGTATGACGAGCGGGGCGTCAGGCCACGGTTTCAAGCGCCTCGCTCGCTGCAACCCACGCCGCTTCCGCCGCTTCGAGCTTAGCTTCGATGCTCGACCGCAGCTTCATCAGGTCCGTCATCGTGAGTTTGGCGTGCTCGGGAAGCGCCGTCGAAGGATCGAACATTGCCCGTTCGATGGCGCTGCGCGTGGCGGTCAGCTTTGCCATGTCAGCCTCGGCGGACTTCACGGCATTGCGCAACGCCGTGCCCTTCTCCCGGGCGGCCGCGGCGGCCTTGCGATCTTCCTTCTTGTTGCCCTTGCCGCCCTCGGACTTCGGCGTCTTGCCCAATATCATGTCGGTATAGTCGTCGAGCGTGCCAGCATATTCCTTCGCTGTGCCGTCATCGACCAGCACCAGCCGGTCTGCTGTTAGTTCCAGCATGTGGCGATCATGGCTGACCAGAACGACCGCGCCGTCATAGTCGTTGAGGGCTTGCACCAGCGCCTCGCGTGCATCGACGTCCAGATGGTTCGTCGGCTCGTCGAGGATCAGCATGTGCGGCGCGTCGCGCGTGATCAGCGCCAGTGCCAGCCGCGCGCGCTCGCCGCCCGACAGCTTGCCCACCTGCGTCGTCGCCTTAGCGCCGGAAAAGCCGAAACGTCCCAGCTGTCCGCGCACCGCGCCGGGCGTTTCGCCGCGCATCGCGCGCGTCATATGCTCGAGGGGCGTGTCGCCCCCGTCGAGTTCCTCTACCTGATATTGCGTGAAATAGCCGACGCGCATCTTGCCGGCCGCGTTCATTGCACCATCCATTGCCGGAAGCTGCGCCGCCAGCAGCCTTGCCAAGGTCGTTTTACCGTTGCCGTTGCGCCCGAGCAGCGCGACCCGATCATCGGGGTCGAGCCGCAGGTTCAGCCGCTGCAGGATCGGCTTATTCTCGGTGTAACCGACCGCTGCCATGTCGAGTGTGACCAATGGCGGCTTCAGTTCGTCGGGGCTGGGAAAATCGAAGCTGAGTGTGGGGTCTGTCGCCATTTCCGCAATCGGCTGCATTCGCGCGAGCGCCTTTTGCCGCGACTGCGCCTGTTTGGCCGTGGACGCACGGGCAGAGTTGCGGGCGATATAGTCCTGTAGCTTGGCGCGCTGGTTTTCCTGCGCGGCACGCGCGCTGGCAAGCTGGGCCATCCGCTCGGCGCGCTGCCGCTCGAACGCGTCATAGCCGCCGACATAGAGCGTGGTCTTGCCACCCTCCAGGTGCAGGATGTGATCGACGACGTTGTTCAGCAGATCGCGTTCGTGGCTGATGACGACCATCGTTGCGCGGTAGCTCTTGAGGAAGCTCTCGAGCCACAGCGTCGCCTCGAGGTCCAGGTGGTTCGATGGCTCGTCGAGTAGCAACAGGTCGGGCTCGCTGAACAGCAGTGCAGCGAGTGCCACGCGCATCTTCCACCCACCCGAATAACTGTCGAGCGGGCGGTGCTGCATGTCTTCGTCGAAGCCCAGGCCGACGAGGATACGCGACGCGCGGGCAGGCGCGGCATGCGCGTCGATCGCAATCAGCCGCTCATGGATCTCGGCGATGCGATGATGATCTTCAGTATGCTCTTCTTCAACGAGCAGGGCCGCGCGTTCTGTATCGGCGGCAAGCACGGTCTCGAACGGGGTGGTGGTGCCCGACGGCGCTTCCTGCGCGATATAGCCGATCCGGCTCTTGCGCGGAATTTCGATGCCGCCGTCATCGGGATCATAGTGGCCCGTGATTACCTTCATCAGCGTGGTCTTGCCCGCGCCGTTCCGCCCGATCAGCCCCACGCGCGCGCCCGTCGGCAGTGCGGCCGTCGCACGGTCGAGGATAGTGCGCCCGCCAAGGCGCACGGTGATGCCGTTGAGATTGAGCATGGCGGGCCCGTAGCAGGCGTTGCACAGAATGTCATTCCCGTAGGCGTGCCGAGCACGCTATAGCCAGAATTGCATGGGGGAACGAACGTGACCGAGCTGCTGACACTTCACGAATATGCCCAGTCGGGGAACTGCTACAAAATCCGCCTGACCGCCGCGACTCTCGGTCTGCGGCTCGATCGTCGCGAATACGACATCATGAAAGGCGAGACGCGGACGCCGGAATTCATGGCCAGCGTCAATGCCAATGGCCGTATTCCGGTCCTGCAGATCGGCAACCGATTCCTGCCTGAAAGCAATGCCGCGTGCTGGTATCTGGCCGAAGGATCGCGGCTGCTGCCGACGGACAATTTTGACCGTGCCGACGTGCTGCGCTGGATGTTCTGGGAACAGTATAACCACGAGCCGAACGTCGCGACGATGCGATTCTGGAAGACATTCCTCGGCCTCGACAAGCTCAACGAGAGCCAGCGCGCGCAGCTGGAGACCAAGTGGATGGCGGGCGAAGCCGCGCTGTGCCTGATGGAAAAGCATCTGGAGTCGCGGGACTGGTTCGTCGGCAGCGCCATGACACTCGCCGACATCTGCCTCTATGCCTATACGCACGTCGCCGAGGAGGGCGGGTTCAAACTGTCGCGCTATCCCGCGATTCAGAATTGGTTGGTCCGGGTGGCGAGCGAACCGGGCCATGTCACGATTAGTGCATGAGAATGATGGCAAGCTGTAACATTACCGATTCATATACAGGCGAACAAAGAAACGAAATCGCTCTGGGGATTGGTCCATGGACTCGATCACACGCCTGCCGTTCGATGCCGATATCCATGCGTTTTCAGTGCCTTCTCCGACAATTCCGGAACCCGAGGGCGACGGAAAGCGTCGGCGGTTCCGCACGATCTGGATCAGTGACGTGCACCTCGGCACGCGGGGCTGCGCATCCGACCTGTTGATAGATTTCCTCGATTCCACCGATAGCGAAACGATGTACCTTGTCGGCGACATCATCGACGGCTGGCGGCTGAAGAAGAAGTTCTATTGGCCTGACACGCATAACGACATCGTGTGGCGCATCATGAAGCGCGCCAAGCGCAGCACGCGCGTCATTTATGTGCCGGGCAACCACGACGAGATGTTCCGCCAGTTCACGGGCATGAATTTCGGGGGGGTCGAGATCAAGCGGCAGGCGATTCATACGACCGCCGACGGGCGCCGCCTGCTTGTGGTTCACGGCGACGAGTTCGACGCCATCATGCTCAGCCATCGCTGGCTCGCCTTCCTCGGGGATCAGGCATATGGCGCGCTGATGCGCTGCAACCATGTGGTCAACAAGGTGCGTGGCTGGATGGGCAAGCCCTATTGGTCGCTTTCGAAGACTGCCAAACAAAAGGTCAAGAACGCGGTCGAGTTCATCAGCCGCTTCGAGCATGCCGTGGCGCACGAAGCCGCGGCGCGCGGGGTTGACGGGGTCGTGTGTGGGCATATTCATCATGCTGAGTTTCGTCCGCTGTCGGGTGTCGAATATTATAATGACGGCGACTGGGTGGAGGGTTGCACCGCGCTCGTCGAACATTTCGACGGCCGGATGGAAATCCTGCACTGGGTGGACGAAATGGCCAAGCGCGAAGGCGCGCGGCCCGTGTTAAAGATTGCTGCCTAAGGGGTACCTGATGCGTATCGCCATCGTTACCGATGCCTGGGAACCGCAAGTCAACGGGGTCGTGCGCACGCTGAAGGCCACCAAATGCGAACTCGAGCGCATGGGCCATGAGGTCATGGTCGTCTCACCAGACCTCTACCCTAACCTGCCATGCCCGACCTATCCGGAAATCCGCCTCGCTGTCGCGACGTCCGCCAGCGTCGGCGATCGGCTGATGACATTCATGCCCGATGCCGTGCACCTGTCGACCGAAGGGCCGCTATGCTTGGCCGCCCGGCGCTGGCTGCTGCGACAGGGCTGGGCGTTTACCACTGCCTATCACACGCAGTTTCCCGACTATTTTGCGGCACGTACGGGCATCGATGCAGGGTGGGTGTGGCCCTATTTCCGCTGGTTTCATTCGGCGTCGAGCGCCGTGCTGGTCTCGACGCCGTCGGTCCGCGAGGGGCTTTGCACACACGGCATCGAGCATAGTGTGCCGTGGAGCCGGGGTGTCGATCTCGATGCTTTTTCACCCGATGCGACGGCACATCCCGCATTTGCCGACTTGCCGCGCCCGATCCAGCTCTATGTCGGACGCGTCGCCATCGAGAAGAACATCGAGGCGTTTCTGGCATCCTCGCATCCCGGTACCAAAGTCGTGGTCGGCGACGGGCCTGCCCGTGCGATGCTCGCAGCCAGATACCCGGATGCGGTTTTCCTGGGCGCGCTGTCAGGCACGGCGCTGGCTGGTAGCTACGCCGGGGCGGACGTCTTCGTCTTTCCCAGCCGCACCGATACATTCGGGCTGGTGATGATCGAGGCGCTGGCGTCGGGCACACCGGTTGCCGCATTTCCGGTCAGCGGCCCAATCGACATCGTGACACCGGCAACCGGCGCTCTCGACGAGGATCTCGAAGCTGCAATCGCCGCCGCGCTGACCCGCAGCCGTGCCGACTGTGCCCTCTATGGGCGGACCTATACTTGGGCGGCAAGTGCGATGCAGTTTGTTTCGGCGTTGGTGCCCGCACCTTCGCAGCGCGCGCACGCGGCGTAGTGCTTGCCCCGCAGGGCAGTTCGGATTAGACAGGCAGCCAAGCAGGCCGTCCCGAAAGGGGCGGCCCTTTTATTATTCGTTTGAAAGAGAAACGCGATGGCCCAGCCGCTCATGCCCCATGCGACCGCTTCCTGGCTGGTCGACAACACGTCTCTGTCGTTCGAACAGATCGCCAATTTTTGCGGCCTGCACATCTTGGAGGTGCAGGCGATCGCCGACGACACCGCCGCGACCAAGCTAACCGGTCGCGATCCGATCCGCGCGCATGAACTGACGATGGCGGAGATCGAAAAGGGGCAGGCCAATCCTAATTATGCGCTCAAGATGGACCGCGAGCCCGAAGCCGCCACCCGGACCAAGGGACCGCGCTATACGCCGGTCAGCAAGCGCTCGGACAAGCCCGACGGCATCGCTTGGATCATCCGTAACCATCCCGAAGTCAGCGACGGCCAGATCGGCAAGCTGATCGGGACGACGCGCAACACCATTTCGGCGATCCGCGACAAGAGCCACTGGAACATGGCGAATATCGTGCCGAAAGATCCAGTCACGCTCGGCCTGTGCTCGCAGCGCGAACTCGATGCCATTGTGGCGAAGGCGGCAAAGGCCGCCGGGCTCGAACCCATCGTCGACACCAAACTGGACGGCGACCGCGAGGCGCTCATCGACCAGCTGCGCAACGAGCGTATCGAAGCCGCCCGCGTTGCCGAGGCGATTGCCAGGGGCGAGATGGAAGCACCGGCAATGATCGGCAGCTTCGTGGATCCGTTCAAGCGCTGAGCGCGGACGGCGGCAGCAAGCCGACCGACGCCACGGGCTTTACCCGGGGCGGCGTTACCCGTCTTTTGTGATTGGCAATACCCTCACGCTGCGGCGACAGGATTATCCTGTTGCTTTGCAAAGATTTCCCAGATGGTGATGAACAAGGCGGCGATCGCCGGGCCAATGACAAAGCCGTTGAAGCCCATCAGTTCGAACCCGCCCAATGTGGTGATCAGCACGACATAGTCAGGCATGCGGGCGTCGCGCCCGACCAGAATCGGACGTACGATATTGTCGACGCTGCTGATGATGAAAAAGCCGCACGCCAATAGGCCAAGGCCTTGCCCGACGTGCCCGGTCGCGAGGAGGTAGATGGTGACAGGAACCCAGATAAGGCCTGTTCCAATGGCGGGAAACAAGGAGAAAATCGCCATGGCGACCCCCCAAAGCAGCGCGCCGCTAATCCCGAGCGCCGAAAAGACGATCCCTCCGATCAAGCCCTGCAGCAACGCCACAATGATGCTACCCTTGATCGTGGCACGCACCACCTCGACGAACCTCGCCATGAGCAGACGGCGCTGGTTGATCGGCAGCGGCAGGCAGCTTTCGATCTTGGCCACGAGCGCGGTGCCATCACGCAGGAGGAAGAACGTCAGGTAGAGCATCACGCCCATCGCCAGGAAGAAGGCGAGCGTGCTCTGGCCAATATTGAAGGCTTGCCCTGCCAATGTCCTGAAGCTGCTGGCAACGCCCTGGCCGATCTTTGCCTGTAAAGCTGCAAAGTCGGTCAGGCCAACTGTGGCCAGCCAGCGCCGGGCGAAGTCGGGAAGATGGCGTTCGGTCTCGATGAACGCCTGGCCGAGGTCGATGTCGCCGCTCTGAAGGCGCGCATAAGCGACGGATGCCTCGCTGGTCAGCGCGGCGGCAAGGAGCAGGGCCGGCACGATCACCAGCGCCATGATCACAAGCACGACGATGAGGGCAACGAAGTTGCGCCGACGCGGCATGGCTGCAGTTAAGCGCGCGTTCAATGGCGCAAAAAGAATGGCCGCAATCACGCCCCAAAGGATCGCCCCGAGAAAGGGGCCGATCAGCCAGCCAAAGGCAAGCGTGGCGGCGACGACAAGAAGCAACAGAAAGCCCTGTTCAAGGGCGTGCCAACCGTCCATCGAACTGTTCATCAACGCACCGCCTGTGACGCCACCCTAACACGCTCGCCGATTGCGCCCAAGTCAGCGCGTGCCACCCTTGATCAGATGAAATCCGGTTTGCCGCCCGTCGATGTAGCGTACGCTGGAGCCGTCGAAGTACGCATCCTCCTCCAGCCGGAAAGGCACGGCCTGTCCATCCCATTCGGGTATTTTATGCGTTGCCGACAGCTCGACCGACCAGGCGGTGTCGGCGCGCAACGGATGGTCGCCGCGCGGCGATGGCTTCTGGTCGTCCCAAAAGCCGATGGCCGCGCCCGCCGCATGGCCGTGATAACCGATGGGGTGCGAATAGATCGACGGGGTCAGCCCCGCTGCCAGCGCCTTTGACCGGGCGTCGAGCAGGATATCGTTGCCGGTGCGCCCGGTGCGGAAAGACGAGGTTACCGCGTCCTGTACGGCGTTTGCTGCGGCCATTCCGGCAATGAGGCCCGCCGGTGGCGCGGTTTCGCCGGGACGCAGGACATAGCCCATGTGTTGTGTGTCGGTGTTCAGTCCCAGATAGGTAATGCCCAAATCAGTCCACAGCAGGTCGCCGGGCTGGATGACGGTATCGTCCGACAGTTGCTGGGCGGTGCCCTTGCGGTAGATGCCAACCGAGGGCTGGAACCAGGTGGCGAGCTTTAGCCCTGCGATGCGTTCGCGGTACCACCAGACAACATCATCGGCTGTCGTCTTGCCGGGCGTGATGACCTTGTTCGAAAATCCTTCGGCAATGATTGCGTGGGCCGTGCGGACGATCTGCGGATAATGCCGCATCTCGGCTGGGGTGCGTGTCTCCAGCCACCCGATCGCGAGCGCACCCGCAGGGACGATCCGCTCGCGCAAATCGGGAGGCAACGCCATGCGCAGTTCCTCGTACTGGCTGTGCGTCAGGCCGTCAGCGAGCGCGGACGCCGCGGCGACGTTGACCGCGACCTTCTTCGGGTTGCTGGCGGCCACGATCTCGCCCAGCCTCGCCCACTGGTCGGGCTGGGTATCGGGGTTCCATGCCGAGGCAAACAGGCGACCAAGGCCATAACGGCTGACGGTCATGCGCTCGACCGGCTTGCCGTCGCCGGGATCGAAAAAAACCAGGATCGTGCGGCGGCGGGCGTGAAAACTTTCCGCGTCGAGCATGGTCGAGACGACCGGGTCCTCGGCATATTCCCGCGCAACGAGGATCCACATGTCGATGCCGTTTTCGCGCATCAGCTTGGGGACGAGGGTTTCGAGCCGTTCGGCAAGCCAGACGTCGCGCAGCCTGGCCTGGCTGCGCAGAGGCAGAACCGGGGGCAGGGCAGGTGACAGCGATTCGGCTTGATCGGCGGAGTGGCTGACGGCAGGAGAGGCAGCGCACAGCATTGACGCTACGGCAACCGCGATCCGGTATCTTATCATTTGGGCCCCGTGCGCTTCTCGCTGTCTTAGCGTTGGAACCTGTGCTTAAGCGTTGCAGATGGCAACTGCTATGATCCCCGAACCTGAGGCACCCGCGCCCGACATGTCGCTGACCGACCATGGGTTCGAGCCGCTCGAATCGCGCGGGCTGACCTATCCGATGGGCAAGTTTGCGCCTGAATACGGCGTCGTTCACGCACTGGCCGAAGGGCTCGGCTGGACGCGCTTGCCAGTGCCGGGATCACTGCGGCACATCAACGTCTGGTTGCTCGAAGAGGAGGGCGGTGTTGCGGTCGTCGACACGGGCCTGAAGCTTGAGGAGTCGCGCGCGGCCTGGCGTACTGCGCTCGACGGGCGGCGCGTGACGCGCGTGCTGCTCACGCATTTCCACCCCGACCACATGGGGTTGGCAGGATGGCTGTGTCATAAGCATGGTGCCAAACTGTGGATGAACCGCACGGAATATCTGCTGGCGCGGATGCTGATCGCCGACAAGCGCGATGCGCCGCCGGCCGAGGCGATCGAGCAGAATGTGGCGGCGGGCTGGACCCCCGAACAGATCGCCCCGATGGTCGCGCGCGGCTGGGGCAATTTTGCCGAGATCGTCTCCGAAATGCCGGTCGGGCATGTCCGCATGAAAGAAGGCGATGTCATCCGCATCGGCGCGCGCGACTGGACCGTATGGATTGGCAGTGGCCATACGCCCGAGCATGTCTGCTTCGTCGATTTCGCGGGCAAAGTGATGATTGCGGGCGACCAGGTGCTGCCGCGCATCACCAGCAATGTGTCGGTGACGATTACAGAGCCCGAGGGCGATCCGCTGGGAGATTGGCTCGCCTCCATCGAAAAATTCCGCGCGCTGCCCGACGATCTTCTTGTCCTGCCTGCGCATGGTGAGCCGTTCTACGGGTTGCACGCGCGGCTCGACCGGCTGGAGGAAGGTCATGTGACCAGTCTCGACCGCCTCCATGCGCTGCTTGCCGAAGCGCCGCGGCGCGCGGTCGATTGCTTTGGCGTATTGTTCGGCCGCGCCATTGACGACAGCATTCTGGGGCTGGCGACGGGTGAAGCGCTGGCGCATCTGCGGCATCTGGAAGTGACAGGGCGCGCGACATTCGACCTTCGCGACGGCGTGCGATACTATTCCGCCACATGATTGCAGACGTTATTGCCGCTCGGCAGATTGCCGCTTAGACCCCTGTTGGTGAGCGACCCTTCAGCCATCTGGCGTAGCCGATATATCCATCCTGTTCAATGGGATACGTCTTATCCGCCAATGACTTTGTGCGAGATGTTCGACGCCGCCGTTGCGCAACGTGGCAACGCGCCGCTTACCGACTTTCTCGGGGCGCGGCTGACCTATGCGCAAATCGGCGCGAAGGCTGCAGCATTTGCGGCAACGCTCGTGGACTGGGGGCTGGCCAAGGGCGACCGTATCGGGCTTTATCTGCCCAATGTACCCGATTATCTGATCGCCTATTACGGCGCGCTCAAGGCCGGGGCGACGGTCGTCAACATGTCGCCGCTCTATTCGCGGGCGGAACTGGCGCACCAGACGGCGGACTGCGGCGCGCGGATCGTGGTCACGACCGACGTCCCCGCGATGTACGACACCGCAAAGGCGCTGCTCGACGAAGGCAGGATCGACCGGTTGATTGTTGGCAATTTGTCCGGGCGGTTGCCCTTGGTGAAGCGCTGGCTGTTCCGTCGCTTTCGGGCGGCCGAGGTCGCGATGATCGGCGACAGCGATCCCCGGATCATGCGCGTCGAGGCCATGACCGCCACCCCACGAGCGGCCCCGGTCGTTGCCATTGCGCCGGGCGACATCGCGCTTATCCAATATACCGGCGGGACGACCGGCACGCCCAAGGGCGCGATGCTGACCCATGCGAGCATGACCGCAAACGCACGGCAGGTGCACGCCATAGACCCGCACCCTGAACTGCCGGACCGCATCGTTGGCGTGCTGCCGTTCTTCCACGTCTTTGCCAACACCTGCGTGCTCAATCGAACCGTGCTGGCCGGCGGCATGATCGCGATGCTGCCGCGTTTCGGCGCAAAGGACACGCTGAAGACCATCCAGCGCGTGAAGGCGACGGCACTCCCCGGCGTGCCGACAATGTATCAGGCGCTGCTCGACCATCCCGATTGCGCGAAGACGAACTTTCGTTCGCTGCGCGTCTGCATCTCGGGCGCGGCGCCGCTGCCCGAAAAGCTGAAGGCCAAGTTTGAGGCGTTGACCGGAGCCAAGGTTGTCGAGGGCTATGGCCTGACCGAAAGCGCCGGTGTCGTTGCGTGCAACCCCTATGAAGGCGCTGGCAAGGGGGGCACGATCGGCCAGCCGATCCCTGGAACGACCGTCACGCTGGTCGACCGTGACGATCCGACGCGTGCCGCGCGCGACGGCGAGCCGGGCGAGCTGGTCGTGAGCGGCCCGCAAGTCATGTCCGGCTATTGGGGGCATGCCCGTGACCGGGGCGATTTTGTCGAAACGGCCATCGGTCTCGCCCTGCGCACAGGCGATGTCGCGACCATCGACAGCGACGGCTACATCCGGATCGTTGACCGGCTGAAGGACATGATCGCCGTCGGGGGATTCAAGGTGTTTCCGAGCCAGGTGGAGGACGTCCTTTACCGTCATGCCGCCGTAAAGGAGGCGCTCGTGATCGGTATTCCCGACCCCTATCACGGCGAAATGCCCAAGGCGTTTGTGACGCTGAACGAGGGGTTCGAGGCGTCGGGGGATGCGCTCAAGGAATGGCTCAATCCGCTGCTCGGCAAGCATGAGCGTGTGGCCGCCGTCGAAGTGCGGCGCGAATTGCCCAAGACGCTGGTCGGAAAGCTCAGCCGCAAGGAACTGGTTGCTGAGGAACGGGCGAAAGCCGCCGCTTGACCCCCGCGCCCCCGCTCGCCACAAGCCGTTGCGCCATGGCCGATGACTTTTCCAACCTCTCGTTCGAAGACGCCCTGAAGCGGCTCGAGACGATCGTGCAGCGCCTCGAGAGCGGGGAGGCGAGCCTCGACGAATCGATCGCGCTTTATGAGGAGGGCGCAAAGCTGCGCCTGCAGTGCGAGGCGCGGCTGAAATCGGCGCAGGAAAAGATCGACCGGATCGTCCTTGGCAGCGACGGATCGCCGACGGGAACCGCCCCGTTCGACGGAAGCTGACGGCCGCGATGGGCGAGATGCCGTCGATTCTGGCCGAGGCGCTGGCGGATGTCGCGCGCGACGTCGACCACCTGTTCGACCAGGTTCTGGCGGTACCGGACGATGCACGCGCCCCGCTTTACCAGGCGATGCGCCATGCCGCGATCGGCGGCGGCAAGCGGATGCGCCCGCTGCTGACAATCGCCGCGAGCCGGTTGTTCAATGTCGACCCCGCCGCGGCGTTGCGCGTCGGCTGTGCGGTCGAGGCGATCCACGTCTATTCGCTGGTTCACGACGACCTGCCGTGCATGGACGATGACGACATGCGGCGCGGCAAACCGACAGTGCACAAGGCCTTCGATGAGGCGATTGCGGTGCTTGCCGGAGACTCGCTGCACGAGATTGCTTTCGAATTGCTGGTTGACCCCGAAACCCATGCCGACCCGTTCGTGCGCGTCGAACTGATCGAGGGGCTGGCGCGGGCGTCGGGCCCTTCGGGTATGGCGGGTGGGCAGATGATGGACATCGCGGCCGAAACGTCCGACTTCGACCTCACGGCGGTCACACGGCTGCAGGCGCTGAAGACCGGCGCGCTCATTGCTTTTTCGGTGGAGGCGGGCGCCATTCTCGGACGCTTGCCGCCCGAAGGGCGCGGCCCCTTGCGTGGCTATGCGCGCGATGTCGGCCTCGCCTTCCAGATTGCCGACGACCTGCTCGATGTCGAGGGCGACGAGGAACTGGCGGGCAAGGCGCTGAAGAAGGACGAAGCCAAGGGCAAGGCCACGTTCGTGTCGTTGATGGGCGTCGAGCGTGCGCGCGGCCAGGCGGGCATGCTCGTCGATCAGGCGATCGCACATCTGGCGAGCCATGGTCCCGAAGCCGACCTGCTGCGTGCCATCGCCCGCTATGCCGTCGAGCGCGACCGGTGAGGATCGGCGTCTATCCCGGCACGTTCGACCCCATCACGCGCGGGCATATGGACATTATCGAGCGCGGCGCAAAGCTGGTGGATCGGCTGGTCATCGGCGTCACGACCAACATGGCCAAGTCGCCGATGTTCTCGACCGAGGAGCGCCTCGCGATGGTCGCGCGCGAATGCGCCGCGATTCCGGGCGTCAGCGTCGTCGGCTTCGACCTGTTGCTTATGGATTTCGCCCGTCAGCAGGGCGCGAGCATCGTCATCCGCGGCGTGCGCGGCGTAACGGACTTCGAGTATGAGTATCAGCTGACGGGGATGAACCGCCAGCTCGACGATCGGATCGAGACCGTATTCCTGATGGCCGATGTCGCGCTTCAGCCGATTGCCAGTCGACTCGTCAAGGAAATCGCTTTCTATGGCGGCTCGATCGATAAGTTCGTATCGTCGGCGGTCGCTGGTGACGTTGCGGTACGCGTGGCGAAGCTCGGCCGCAAGGGCAGTTGATGTTCAGGCGCGGCTCACCTCGGGACGTTAGGGGCAGCGCAGAAGAGATTGGAGACCAGGGTTAAATGAAGTTCCTCACCGCGTTCATGGCTCTTCTCGCCATTGCCAGTCCCGCGCTCGCCAAGAAGAAGGTCAAGGCCCCGGCTGGTCCCGCGCCGATCGCTGAGATTGTGGCCGATCCTATCCCGACACCCGACAATCTGTGGCATCTGCAGCTGTCGACCGGCGGCGAAGTCGTCGTCCAGCTGCGTCCCGACAAGGCGCCGGGGCATGCCGAGCGGATCAAGACACTGACCCGCGCGGGCTTTTACAACGGACTGCTGTTCCACCGCGTCATCGAAGGGTTCATGGCGCAGACCGGCGACCCGCTGGGGACGGGGCAGGGCGGATCGCCGATGCCGGACCTGAAAGCTGAATTCAACGACATGCCCCACGTCCGTGGCACTGTATCAATGGCGCGCGCGACCGATCCGAACAGCGCAAACAGCCAGTTCTTCATCGTGTTCATGCCGACCTTGCGCCTCGACAACAACTATACCGCTATCGGCCGCGTCGTCAGCGGCATGAACTTTGTTGACGCGATCGAGCCCGGCGAGCCGCCTGCCAATCCGTCGAAGATCGTGCGCACCTGGATCGAGGCCGATGGTCCCAATGCCGCGCGGATTCCATTGCCGGCCGCCTCGCTGACTGCGGCCCCCGCACCTGCTGCGATCGACACCCCGGCCGTGACAAAGGCGGCAAAGCCCGCACCCGCGCCGGAGAAGAAGCGCAAGAAGCTGCTCGGGATTTTCTGAGCGGGGCGCAAGGGCGTGCGCGTAAATCTTTTTGACTTCGACCTTCCCGAAGAACGGATCGCGCTGCGACCCGCAAGCCCGCGCGATGCGGCGCGCATGCTTGTCGTCGATGAAACAGGCCTGCACGACCGGGGCGTCCGCGACCTGCCGTCATCGCTGCGAGGAGGCGATTGCCTCGTCTTCAACGACACGCGCGTCATCCCGGCGCAGCTGACGGGTAAGCGCGGCGACGCGACCATCGGCGCGACGTTGCACAAGCGCGAAGGGTTGCGGACGTGGCGTGCCTTCCTGAAAAACGCGCGCCGGGTGCGCGACGGCGACCGCATTGATTTCGGATCGGGCGTTGCAGTGGTCGCCACCGAGCGTGCTGATGACGGCAGCGCGCTGCTGGTGTTCGAAGGCGACGCGCCAGTCGAGGTGCTGCTGGCGCGCGCCGGCACGATGCCGCTGCCGCCCTATATCGCCAGCAAGCGCGGCGTCGATGACCGCGACGCCAGCGATTACCAGACGATGTTTGCGACAAAGGACGGCGCGGTAGCAGCGCCCACGGCGTCGCTCCATTTCACGCCCGAACTCATCGACGCCCTCGACGCGGCGGGAATCCATCGTGAAACTTTGACCCTTCACGTCGGCGCGGGCACCTTCCTGCCGGTCAAGGCCGACGACACCGCCGACCATGTCATGCACGCCGAATGGGGCCGGATCGCTACGGCGACCGCAGACCGACTCAATGCGGTCCGCGCATCTGGCGGACGGATCATTGCCGCAGGGACAACGTCGCTTCGACTGCTTGAAAGCGCGGCACGCGACGACGGCACCATTGGCGCATTCGAAGGGGATACGTCGATTTTTATCACGCCGGGCTACCGGTTCAAGGGTGTAGACGGGCTCGTGAGCAACTTCCACTTGCCGAAATCGACGCTGTTCATGTTGGTCAGCGCGCTTATGGGCCGCCAACGGATGCAGGCTGCCTATGCCCATGCGATGGCCCATGAATACAGGTTCTACAGCTATGGCGACGCGAGCCTGTTGATCCCTTCAGCATAA
>JBMOGG010000032.1:0-22561 GCA_049318505.1 Sphingomonas sp.
AGCGACGAGAGCATTCACACCGGCGAAGACATGAAGATTTCCGATCGGGCTCTGAACCGGCTCAAGGCTCAGGTTGATGGTCTTCTCGAGCCCGAGGCGGTGCGACGCATCAGGAAGCGACTGCATCTCACCCAAAAGGATGCTGGCCGCCTGATCGGTGGCGGGCCCAATGCATTTCAGAAGTACGAGAGCGGCGACGTGATTGTCAGCCATGGGGTGATGAGTGCCCTACTGCTGCTCGACAGGGATCCGTCCGGGCTCTCTGTTTTGAAGCAGCGGGTGCACCGGAAGGAAGCCGCATAGGCCTGTTGCGATTGCCTATCGGCAATTGCCGACCGCAATTTTTCGCAGGCTCACTGCCAGCTTAGATGCCCTTCGATGAGAGAGTTCGTCCGCAGACTCTCACCCACCGCCAGCTTCTTCGAAAGACTGCGGCTTTTTACGCAGCGCAGGCGCGATTGCCCTGCTGCCGGGACTTACAGACCATCAAGTCCCTTGCTGACCAGGACATTGACCGAGACACGGCGATTACGCGCCTTGCCGTCATGAGTGTCATTGCTCGCCATCGGATCCGCCTCGGCCATGCCGGTCGGGGTCAGCATTCGATAGGGCTTCCACCCGCAGGCCTGTTGAAGATAGTTGACGACTGTTGCGGCACGCTTTTCGCTGAGGGCCTGGTTAAGCTCCTGCGTCCCAGTGGAGTCAGTATAGCCAACGACCAGAAGGAAAGCATTGCTCGTCGCTGCAGCCACCGTCGCCGCAGCACAAAGATCAGCTTTTGCTTGAGGGGACAAGACAGCCTTGCCCGTGTCAAAATTCACATTGGTTGCGCTTTTGACGTTGTACTGGTCGATGTCGGCCACCCGACCGCGCAGGGCTTCGGTTGCGGCAGCCTGTTCCGAAAAGCGCTGGTCGGTGCCGCTATGGATCATCGCTGCGGTTCGTAGGTCTTTCGCCTGAAGCGAAATCTTGCTTGCGACCAAGCGATTTTCCCATTGCGCTGTCTCGGCGATCACGGGCACGCCATTGAGCAGCGATGCTGCGCCAAGCTTGCTGCTGCCCATGCCCAGGAACCCACCACTGGCTTTGATCGCTGTCTCACTGGTGATCAGAATAATGGTCTTAGTGCCATCGGCTGCCGTGATTTGCGCCATTTCGCCCCTTCTGGCGGAAAGGATCCCCTTGACCACCGGTCCCTTGGGCAACTCTGCGATCGTCGGCGGGCGGCGGCCCGTTACCGTCACTTGCGCCACTGCAGATGACTGATCCTGCGACGCCAAGACTGCCGTGGGCAGGGTGGCGAAGGTGGACACAAAGGCGAGTAAAGTCGCGTTCGTGAATTTGAATCGCATAACGGGGCTCATGACCGAGATTGTTCTGTGCACGACACGATTGTCAAGTTGTTGCCCCTTGCAACGTCCGTGAGTGGATTGGCTGCTGTCAGTCAGTTCCGATCCCTGATCGACCTTAGCTGTTTGGACTGCCCTATCTGGAGAAAATCAAGCGGATCGCCTGACCGCCGCCGGGCAGCAGCCGCAGGGTCATGCCGTCAGCGCCGGTGACACGCCGCGCCTCGATGACGATGCCGTGGCGCTTGTCGATACGGTAATCGGCAACCTCACCCGTCTGCGGTTTGCGGGCTTTGCCCATCTGAATGAGGCGTACGAACAAATCGTCTGACCAAATCCAAACTTGTGGTCCACAAGGTTTAAGCCGGAGCGTCAGGGCCGTGTCGCTACGCTTATAGCGATCCCGCGTCGGTCGCCGTGTGTCGCGCTACGGCCGTCGCCACCGTTCACGTCGATTGATCGCGCATCGCCGGGCGGCAACAGGACGGTGATCGCGTCCCCGCCCCAGCCCGGCCCTTCGCGCCGGACTGTCAGGACGACGCGCCCGGAATCGGCGATGCCCGCGACTGTCCAGCAGTCGAGGGCACCATGACCGTCCCCGGCGTCCTCAACGGCCGACCAGTCGAACCGGCCCTCGGCCGGGGGAAACAGCCAGACGCCGCGTTGATAGGGCTGCACCGCCCAACCACCGTCGGCCAGATCGACCAGCATCGCCGAACCAGCGCGGGCCAGCAGCGGCGGCAGGCCATCGAGCGGCGCTGGCAGTTCCGCTGCCACGCCGCCCGCAAGACGTTGCCCGGTCCAGACGTCGATCCAGTCGGCCCCGGCTGGGGGACGCACCTGCCGCCGGTCGACACCCGGTTCCATGACCGGGGCGGCCAGCAGGTCGGGCCCAAGCAGATGCTCGTCGCATTCGGCCCAGGCCGCGGCGTCGCCCGGAAAATCGAGCCAGGTCGGCCGGACCATCGGCTCATAGTCGCCATGATAGCGATGGAGCAGGTCGTAGAAAAACGGCACGAGTGTCTGGCGCAGGGCCATCAGGCGGCGGATCGCGGGAAAGACCTCTGGATACATCCACGGCTCATTAACGGTGCTGTCGTCGTTCCAGCTGTGGATGCTGAACCGCGGCATAAGCACGCCTGCCTGCACCCAGCGCACGAGCAGTTCGGGCGACGGCGCGGGCCCGGTAAAGCCCCCGACATCATGGCCGCTGTTGGACACGCCCGATAGCGCCAAGCCGATCGCCATGCGCGCGTTATAGCGCAGCGTCTTCCATTCGGTCAGATTGTCGCCGCTCCAAGTCTGGGCGTACCGCTGCAGCCCGGCCATGCCCGAGCGCGTCACCACATAGGGCCGCTTGTCAGGGCGGGCCTCGACCTGGGCACGGCGCGACGCGCGGGTCATCAGCAACGGCTGGGCGGGGCGCATTTCGGCTGCGGCTCGCGGCGTCCCGAAGCCCTGAAAAAGCGCGCGCGTATCCCAGATTTCGTACTCGTTGTTGTCGTTCCACGTCGCCTCGATGCCATGGTCGAGCAGCGCCGTCTTGACCTTGTCGCGCCACCACCGGGCGCCGTCGGGATTGGTGAAATCGATGTTGCTGCCGACCTCATCCCAAAATTGCGCCTCGACCGGCTGCCCGTCCGCATCGACGACGAACAGCCCGGCCTGCGCCACCTCGTCGTACAAAGGATGGCTGCGCAGCAGCGCCGGCTTGATATTGGGAACAAGCTGCACGCCTGCGTCGATGTAACTTGCCACAAAGGTGGCAGGATCGGGAAACTTGTCGCGGTTCCAGTTGAACACATAACGCTTGTCGCCGATCGACGTGTAGCCCGACGACAGGTGGAACGACGTGCAGCCGAGGTCGTGTTCGGCAAGCTTGTCGAGGAATCCCGCCATCTGCGCGGCCGCATCGGGCGCATCGGTATAGGACATGGTGGAGCCGGAATAGCCCAGCGACCAGCGCGGCATCAGCGCCGGACGCCCCGTCAGCCAGGTGAAGCGGCGCGTGACCGCCCGCGGATCGGGACCCGCGATCATCCACAGGTCGAGGTCGCCCGAGTCGGCGACGACATGGCGGTAATGCCCGTGGTAATTGTCCATCTCGCGCCCGAAATCGAACGCTACAGCGGCTACGGTGTCGTAAAACGCGCCGTGGCAACGCCCCGCCACATCGGCAACGAGGACATAGGGGATAGACTTGTAAAGCGGATCGCTGTGTTCAGCGTCATAGCCCATGGCGTCGAGATTGGTCAGGCGGAAGCTGCGGCCCGCGCGGTCGCAATCGCCACTCCGGTCTCCGAGGCCGTAAAAGCGTTCCCCTGGGCGCCGCGCGACATAATGATGCGCCCGCCCGTCCCACCAGCCAAAATCATAGGCCTGGGTGGGACGGTCCAACGCGATCAGCTGCCAGTCTTCACCGGCGTCTTCGTCCCCGCTCTCGTCAACGCGCTGTTCCCACCTGCACTGCAGCCCGTGCAGGCACACGGTCAGCCGCAGCCGGGCCGTCGTCACGACCATCGTGTTCGCGTCGATGTCGAAGCGGGGCAGCGGACAGGTGAAACCGGCAACGTCGAGACGGTCGCGGCCCGGGTCGGCAATATCGTCGCCCCCCGGCGCAATCGCCCAGCTCGGGGGCGAGGTGAGGGTGCCGTCAGCCAGCAGCAACAGGCGGACAATATCGTCCTCCAGCACGAAGATATGCGCAACGGCGCCGGTATCGGCCTTGAGCGTGATCCGCCCCTTCGCCTGTTCGATAAGGTCGAAGCGTGGCGGGTTTGAAAGGGTCGCGCGTCTCATGCCTTGTGCTCCGGGAGGGTCAGTTTTGCGATCCAGACGAGCAGCACCACGGCCCCGATGAGATCGAACACAGCAAGCGCACCGAATAATGGCGCATAGCCGATGGTTTCGGCAAACTGGCCGATGAGCAGCGAGAACAGCAAGCCGCCGACCCAGCCCGCCTGGCCGATCAAGCCATTGGCCGTACCGACTTCCTCGGGCGTGAAGACGTCTGCTGACAGGGTATTGATCAGCACTGAAATCATCTGGTGCGCAAAGCCGCCGACGCTGAACAGGGCGATTGCCATATAGGGGCTGGCGGCAAGACCAATACACCCCGGCGCAACCATCAGCACGGCGGCCAACGCGACGCCCGAAACGCGCGACCGGATCAGACCCATGCCGAACCGCCGCATCAGGAACGGCGACAGATAGCCGCCGAGCACGCCGCCCAGATCGGCGGCGAGGAAGGGCAGCCATGCAAAAAGCGCGATCTGCTTCAAATCCATGCCGCGCTCGGTGGCGAGATAAAGCGGTATCCAGAAGCTGAACGTCTGCCATGCCGGTTCCGCAAGGAAGCGCGGGACCGCGAGCACCCAGAAGCGGGCGCTGCCCAGAATTTCGCGCGGACGGGCGCGCCGCGCCGGCACGTCGGGGCGGTCCTGGGCGATCATCGCCCGTTCTTGCGTCGAAATGGCCGGATGTTCACCGGGCTCCCGGTAAAGGGCGTACCAGGCCGCGGCCCAGACCAGCCCGACGGCGCCGGTCACGATGAAGGCAACGCGCCAGTCGGCCCAGAGCGTCACCGCGACGACAACGGGCGGCGCAATCAGCGCGCCGAGCGAAGTCCCTGCATTGAACCAGCCGACGGCGACGGATCTTTCGCGCGCGGGAAACCAGGCCGCAATTGCCTTGATTCCTGACGGGATGGCCGCCGATTCCGCCAGGCCCAGCAGCCCGCGGAAGAAGGCCAGCGCCAGCCAGCCCGCCGCCAGCGCGTGCAGCATGTTGGCGATGGACCAGGCGACGCCGAACAGCGCAAAGCTCGCCCGCAATCCGAAGCGGTCGACGATCGCGCCCGCCACTGGCTGCATCACCGTATAAGCCAGCTGGAATGCGCCCACGACATAGCTGTACTGCTGTGTCGTCATGTCGAGGCTGATCTTGAGCTGGGGTGCCAGCACGCCGAGCGAATTGCGAGCGAGATAATTGGCGATGGTGCCAAAACAGATCAGCGCCACGATCCACCAGCGCAGGTGCCTTATCCGGCGCATGCCGCCCTCTCCCCGATTTGGTGCGGATCGCCCTTTAGGGTCAGTGCCGCATCTCGTTCATCTCGTCACCACCGCCGTCGATCTGCGCATCCTTGCGGCAAGAAGAATTGTTGGCGCCCGGTATGGCCGCAAAGCCGATCGACTGCGCAGCGATCGCCCACACGCCCGACAGCCGTGCGCCGGCCAGCCCGGTAAGCGTCCCCCGCGCGTTGATGCCCGGCTCGGTGCCATTGATCGTAATGCGCCGTGTTTCGATCGGCTGCCCGGCCAAGGACCAGACAAGCGCGCCCTGTAGGAGCGTCAGCGACTGGACCGCCGACCCAGTGTTGAGCGCGACGAGACCGACGCCGCCCGGCTTGCCCGGCAGGCAATGGGCGTAGAGACGCAGTTCCGGCGACGGCGACGCAGGCGGCGCAAGGACGGTCGGGCCCATCGTCCGCTTCCACATGACGGCTGCCCAGTAATTCGGCCGCGGCGTCAGTGTGTCGGGGTCGAGCAAGCCGTAATCTGAGGCGGCAAGCGTGTTGTGCAGCACGACCTTGACGCCGCGCTGCGCCAGCGCGCCGAGCTGGTTCAGGTAGCGAAAACTGTCGAGGAAGGTGGACGCCCAAGGGCTGCCGCCACAGGCCGCCTGTGCCGTTTCGGTGTTCCACAGCGGCTTGACGGGTTCATGCTTGTCGCGCAGCGCGCCATAGAAATCGGCATCGATCAGCGTGCGGTCGAGCCAGGCTGGCGACAGCGCATCGACGCGCGCTTTGTCGAGCGACGCAGGCCCGCCGCAGCGCGGCGAAACAGTGCCGTAGAAGTGATAGCTGACCGCATCGAGCGTGCCGGGATTGGCCCCCAGCATCGCATCGCTCGGCAGGAATTTGCCGCCTCGGATGATCGCGGGCGGGTTGCGCATCAGCGTCCCCTCGCTTACGCCGCCCGCGCCCAGGATTTTCATGCCGGGCAAGGTCTTGCGCGCCCAGTCACGGAAAATGCGGAAGTCGGCCGCATAGTTCGGCACGTCATAGGCCGGCGGCATGCCACTAGTGGTTCCGGGGATATTGGGTTCGTTGAAGAATTCAGCGGCATAGAATGTGCCGCCCGCCGATTTGGTCAGGTCGGCCATCCGCTGCGCCTGATCGGTTTTCCAAACGCCATTGGCATCACGGGTCCCGCCGCTCGCGGCAAGGCTCGTGACGATGGGGGCATTGACCGCCTTTGAGAACGCAACGACGCGGCGCCACTGGTCGCGCGTCAGGATCTGGCTGTACCCAGCTGGCGGGGTCGTCAGCGTCTCGCCCTCGGCGAGCAGATAGGTATTGTTCGCCCAAGTCCCGCTCACGCGCAGCAGGCTGGGGCCCAGGTTGCGAGCCAGGGCAACGAGTTTCGGGTCGGTCAGGTCGATTGGCGGCCGCTGGCGATAGACCTCGTCCTTCGGGCCGCCATAGGGCGCCCAGAAGCGGCCGCCGGTGACCTCGACCATTTCGATATTGTAGCCTTGGAAGCGCTCATCGACCGTCCCCGTTTTGGTCAGGCGATCAAGCGGCAATGGCGCGGGCGCCGCCGCGGTGGTCAGGGCGAAGGCGGCAGCGGCCGTCAGCAAACGAAGCCCTGTCATGCTACCAACTCCACATCGTGCCGTCCTCGAGCCGTGCGACAGGAAGATAGGCGGGTTTATAGGGGTATCTGGCGGCCAGCGCCTCGTCGATGTCGACGCCGTGCCCTGCGGTCTCGCCGCAGAACAGCTCGCCGGCCTCGAAATGATAGTCATGCGGGAAGACCGCGTCGGTCTCCTCGGTGTGGCGCATATACTCCTGGATCCCGAAATTGGGGACCCAGGTGTCGAAGTGCAGCGCGCAGCCCATGGTGACGGGCGACAGGTCGGTCGCGCCATGGCTGCCGGTACGAATCTGGTAGAGCGCGGCAAAATCGGCGATGCGGCGCAGGTGCGTGATGCCGCCCGCGCCAACGACCGTACACCGGATATAGTCGATCAGCTGGTTCTGGATCAGGTCCTTGGCATCCCAGATCGTGTTGAAGATCTCGCCCACGGCCAGCGGCGTCGTCGTATGCTGGCGAACCAG
Source organism: Sphingomonas sp. (assembly GCA_049318505.1). GTDB lineage: Bacteria > Pseudomonadota > Alphaproteobacteria > Sphingomonadales > Sphingomonadaceae > Sphingomonas_O. The sequence continues at coordinate 7,474 of JBMOGG010000032.1, forward strand.
CTTGAATGCCTCCTGGTTTTCGGCCGGGGTGCAATCCTCCAGCCAGAACAGCTGATAGGGCTCGAGCATCTTGCCGAGGTTGGCGGCCTCAATCGGGGTATAGCGGTGATGGCCGTCGTGCAGCAGATGATGGTCGAAGCCGTAGGTCGCGCGCAGCTTTTCGAACAGTTTCGGCACGTAATTCAGGGCCTGGCGCGTGTCCCAGCCGGTTACCGACGGCAAGGCTGCATCCGCCGGCTCATAATGGAGCTTGCCCCGGCCGACGCCATAGGCGTCCTTGATGCCCGGCACGCCGCTTTGCGCGCGGATCGCCTTGTAGCCCATCTCGATATACTGGCCGACGGCATCGACCGTTTCCTCGATGTCACTGCCGTTGGCATGGCCATAGACCATAACCCCGTCGCGACTGCGCCCGCCGAGCAACTGGTACAGGGGCATCCCGGCCATCTTGGCCTTGATGTCCCACAGGGCCATGTCGACGGCTGCAATCGCGCGCATCGTGACCGGGCCACGCCGCCAATAGGCGCCCTTGTACAGATACTGCCAGATATCCTCGATCCGGCGGGGGTCCATGCCGACCAGGCAAGGGATCACATGATCTTCGAGATAGGACACGACCGACAACTCACGGCCGTTGAGCGTCGCATCGCCGATGCCGTACATGCCCTGGTCGGTCTCGATCTTCAGCGTGACGAAGTTGCGCCCGGGGCATGTCACGATGACCCTTGCTGATCGAATCTTCATGCGATTCCCTGTAAGGCTGATAGAGGAGGCAGGTGGCGAGACGTTGACCAAAACAGGTCAGGCTGTCAATCTAATTGGTAAGGCCAAAGGAGTGTGACTTGGCGGACGGTGCAGAGCGGGGGCAGGATCGCCTCTACCAGGATCTGGCGCGAAGCCTGCTTGAGGAACTTGCCTCCGGCCGGTACGTCGTGGGCACCCGGCTGCCGGCAGAACGTGAGCTGGCCACGAAATACGGCGTTAGTCGCCCGACAGTGCGCGAAGCGATCATTGCGCTCGAAGTCCAAGGGTTGGTCGAGGTCCGCGTCGGGTCGGGTGCCTATGTGCGGCGGCTGCCCGACGATGAGGCAAAGCCGGGCTTCAACATCAGTGCCTTCGAGCTGACCGAGGCGCGCCTGATGTTCGAAGGCGAGGCGGCCGCCCTTGCCGCAACACAGATCACCGACGACGAGATCGCCACGATCGAGCAGCTGGTGCGCGACATTGCCCGCGAGAACAACGACCCGCGCGGTACCGAGAACGCCGACCGCGCCTTTCACATCGCCATCGCGCGCGCGACACGGAACAATGCCATCACCGACGCCATCGAGCGGCTGTGGGAATTACGCGCCACGTCGCCGGAAGCTGCGCTGCTGCACGAAAAGGCCAGGACCGCCAACATCAAGCCCGTCGTCGACGAGCATTCGGCAATATTGGACGCGTTGCGCGCCCGCGATCCGTCGGGTGCGCGTGCCGCCATGCGCAATCACCTGACGCAAGTTATCGACAGCCTGTTGTTCGCCACCGAGGAACGCCAGATCGCAGAAGCGCGCAAGGCAGCGCAGGCGCGGCGGGAGCGCTACGTTCGCGCCACCGCCTGAAGGCAGGACCCGGGGTCGCAGGACAACGCGGGGTGGGCAGCCGCTATGGAATAGGCAGAATTGCCTAAGCGCCGGGCACCGGATCGATAGCGGCTAGCAAAAGCGAAAAATAGAACATAAATAGAACAAATGATTCGTTCGTTCCGCTCTGGCCTTAGTCGCACCTTGGCGCAGCACAGTGCGGAGTCGCGCGCCGGCGACGATGTGCGGGTGACGTTCGGCGTCGAGGCCCTCGATCACCGTATCGGGGGCGGGCTGGTGCACCACGCACTGCACGAAGTGTTTGCGGCCTCTTCGGAAGAGGCCAGCGCCGCTACGGGCTTTGCCATGATGACAGCCATCCGTGCCTGCCCTGCTGGCGGGTCCGTGCTCTGGGTACGTGAACAGCGGTGCAGCCGAAACAGCGGCCAGCTGCACGCCCCCGGCCTTTTAGAACTCGGGCTCGATCCTGCATCCCTGATCCTGGTCGAAGCGCCCGACACGCTGGCGGCGCTGCGTGCCGGCGCCGACATCGTCAAATGCGGTCAGGTCGGCGCCGTGGTGATAGAGCCATGGGGAAAAGCGCCATTGCTCGACCTCACGGCATCGCGGCGGCTGTCGATGGCGGCGGCGGCGTCCGGCGTACTGACACTCGTCGTGCGGGTCGAAGCCGCACCCATGCCCAGCGCAGCGCAGACACGGTGGCAGGTGGCAAGCGCGCCCTCCTCGCCCCTCCCCGCCGAGGCACCGGGATATCCTGCCTTCGACATCACCCTGTTGCGCCATCGTGGCGGCATCGCCGGGTTCGAAACACGAGTGGAGTGGAACCGTGACACCAGAAGCTTCGCGCCGCTACCTGGCGGTATACCTGCCATTCCTGCCGTCGGAGCGGATCAGGCACAGCTCTGGCCCCAAAGGCGTGCCGCCTGACGGCCCGTTTGCGCTGGTCGAGAAGCAGCGCGGCGGCATGCGTCTGGCCGCGGTCGATCAGGCAGCAAGCGCGCTTGGCCTGACAGCCGGACTACCGCTGGCCGATGCACGGGCGCGTGTGCCAGAACTGGCGGCCTTCGACCATGATCCCAGCGCGGATGCGGCATTGCTCGATTGGCTGACGGAGGCATGTGACCGTTATACCCCCATGGTCACGACCGATCCGCCCGGCGCGCTGATTCTCGACATCACCGGCTGCGTGCATCCTTTTGCCACGGGCGAAGCGGGCCTGTCGGACGATCTGGCGCAGCGTCTCGCGCGGCTCGGCCTGACGGCACGACTGTCGCTGGCAGGCACGCCGGACGCCGCGGTGGCGCTGGCACGCTATGGTGGCAATGATCCGGGCGCACTGCCTGTTGCAGCGCTTCGGGTCGATCCGGACATCCATGTCGCGCTGGCACGCGCGGGGCTGAAGACTGTCGGCGATGTTGCCCGCCTGCCCGCCGCACCCCTGGCGGCGCGGTTCGGCAAGGACCTGCCTGTCCTGCTCGACCGCATGATGGGCCTTGAAGACATCCGCATCACGCCGCGTCGCCTGCTTGCCGAAATCGAAACCGAAGCGCGTTTTGCCGAGCCCATTGCACGCAACGAGGATGTGCTGGCCACCCTGGCACGGCTGGTGACGCAGGCCGCCATCATCCTGTCAGAACGCGGCGTCGGCGGGCGGCGCTTCTCGGCCGCTTTGTTCCGCAGCGACGGCCATGTTGCGCGGTTGTTGGTCGAAACCGGCCAGCCGGTGCGCGACCCGGCCGTGCTCGACCGGTTGATGCGCGAACGCATCGATGCGCTTGCCGACCCGCTCGACCCGGGCTTCGGCTATGACATGATCCGGCTGGCGGTGCACGTCGTCGAGCCGCTCGCGCCCGAACAGCTCCGGCTCGATGGCGGCAAGGTCGCCGACCGCGAACTGGCTGCGCTGATCGACCGGCTGGGCACGCGACTGGGGCGCAACCAGGTCCGGCGGTTCGCGCCGGTCGATACCCATATCCCCGAGCAGGCGATGCTCGAATTGCCCGCCGTCGAAAGGCGTGAAAGGGCGCCTTGGTCGGCGCCTGCGCCAGGCGAACCGCCGCTGCGGCCTCTTCACCTCTTCGATCCGCCTCACCGGATCGAGGTAATCGCCGAAGTGCCCGACGGCCCGCCCCGTCGGTTCAGATGGCGGCGACTGGTGCACGAAGTCGCCCGGCATGAAGGACCCGAACGCATTGCTGCCGAATGGTGGACGCGCCGCGACAATGGCGGGCTGACGCGCGATTATTACCGGGTCGAGGATGTACGCGGGCGGCGCTACTGGCTGTTCCGCCACGGGCTTTACGGCACCGAAAAGCCGCATCCCGACTGGTATCTGCACGGGCTGTTCGCATGAAATTTGCCGAACTCGCCGCAAGCAGCAATTTCTCGTTTCTGGAAGGGGCATCGCATCCATCGGACATGGTCGCCACCGCGCTTGAGCTGGGCCATTGCGGTATCGGCATCGCCGACCGCAATACCGTCGCCGGCGTCGTTCGCGCGCATGCCGCGCTGCGCGACGCCGTGGCGGACGCGGGTCCGATCGATTTCAAGCTGATCGTCGGGGCACGGCTGGTCTTTGCCGACGACACGCCCGACGTCACTGCCTATCCGACCGACCGGTGCGCCTGGGGGCGGCTGTGCCGCCTGCTCAGCCTGGGCAATTTGCGGGCGAAGAAGGGCGAATGCCTTTTGTTCTTCGACGATCTGCTCGACTGGGGCGCGGGAATGGCGCTGATCGTGCGGGCCTCTGGCGGGAATGACGCGACGATGCTGGGCCGCCTCAAAGCCATCACCCCGCACCTGTGGATCGGTGCCACCATGCACCGCAACGGGCGTGACAAGCGGCGGCTTGCCGCCCTCAGGACATTATCCGCCCAAACCGGCGTTCCGCTGATCGCGCTCAACGCCCCGCTCTATGCGACGCCCGACGACCGGCCGCTGCATGATGTGATGACCTGTATCCGCGAGAAGACAAAGATCCGCAATGCAGGCCGCCGGCTGGCGGCCAATGCCGAACGGCATCTGAAAAGCGGGCCGGAGATGGCCCGGCTGTTTGCCGATGCCCCGGGCGCCATTGCGCAGATTCCGGTGCTCATGGACCGTGTCAACTTCACCCTCGACGCGCTGCGCTATGAGTATCCGCACGAGCCCGTACCGCCGGGCTGGACGCCAATGGGCTGGCTGATCCGCATGACAATGCGTGCGGCGCGTGATCGCTACAAACGCACACGCCTGCCCGAAAAGCTGCGCGCGTTGTTGCGCGAGGAATTCGGCCTGATCCGGCAACAGAATTACGCCTATTATTTCCTGACCGTGCACGACCTGGTGGCATTCGCCCGGGCGCAGGATCCGCCGATCCTGTGCCAGGGGCGCGGGTCGGCCGCGAATTCGGTCGTCTGCTTCCTGCTCGGCATCACCTCGGTCGATCCGGTCGAGCATAATCTGCTGTTCTCGCGCTTCGTCTCTGCCGACCGCAACGAGCCGCCCGATATCGATGTCGATTTCGAGCACGAGCGGCGCGAAGAGGTCATGCAATATGTCTATCGCCGTTATGGTCGCCACCGCGCCGGCATTGCCGCGACGATCGCCCATTATCGGCCGCGCAGCGCCGTGCGCGAAGTCGGCAAGGTGCTGGGGCTCAGCGAAGACGTCACCAACCGCCTGAGCTCGACGGTCTGGGGCAGCCACGCCTCGACGATGGACGACAAGCGTGTCGAGGAAAGCGGGTTCGACCTGGCCAATCCCGAAATCGCGCGGCTGGGCATGATCGTCCAAAAGCTGCTCGGCTTCCCCCGCCATCTGGGCCAGCATGTCGGCGGCTTCGTGCTGACGCAGGACCGCCTCGACGAGACGGTCCCCATCCACAATGCCGCGATGGCCGATCGCACCTTCATCGAATGGGACAAGGACGATATCGACGTGCTCGGCCTGATGAAGGTCGATGTCCTCGCGCTCGGCATGCTGACCTGCATCCGTAAGGCGTTCGACCTGATGCGCCAGCATGGCCTGGGCGACCATACGCTTGAGGTCGACCTCGATGCCGACGATCCGGCGGTCTACGACATGCTGTGCAAGGGCGACAGCATCGGCGTGTTCCAGGTCGAAAGCCGCGCGCAGATCAACATGCTGCCGCGACTGAAGCCCCGCAAACTCTACGACCTGACCGTGCAGGTCGCGATCGTGCGGCCCGGCCCCATTCAAGGCGACATGGTCCATCCCTATTTGCGGCGGCGGTCGGGCCTCGAAAAGGCCGAGTTCCCTTCCCCCAAGCCACCGCATGATCCCGATGAACTGCGCACCCTGCTCGGCGAGACGTTCGGCGTGCCGCTGTTCCAGGAACAGGCGATGAAGCTGGCCATCGTCGCGGCGAACTTCACGCCGAGCGAGGCCAACCAGCTGCGCCGGTCGATGGCGACGTTCCGCCATGTCGGCGGCATGGACAAATTCCGCGAAAAGCTGATCGGCGGCATGGTCGTGCGCGGCTATGAGCGCGATTTCGCCGAGCGTTGCTATCGCCAGATCGAGGGGTTCGGCAGCTATGGCTTCCCCGAAAGCCACGCGCTGTCGTTCGCGCGGCTGGTCTATGTGTCGTCATGGATCAAATGCCACTACCCGGCCGTATTCGCCTGTGCGCTGCTCAATTCGCAGCCGATGGGTTTTTACGCGCCCGCGCAGATCGTGCGTGACGCCCGCGAGCACGATGTCGAGGTGCGCGCCATCGACGTGAACGCAAGCGGGTGGGACAATAGGCTCGAGCCCTTAAAGCCCCTTCCATCCAGGGGAGGGGTTGGGGGGGGGCTACAACACGCCCTGCGCCTTGGCCTGCGGCAGATCGACGGGTTTCGAGGAGTCTGGGCCGACGCCATCGTCGCCCATCGCCCCTATGACAGTGTCGAGGATCTCGCGCGCAAGGCCGCGCTACCCGCGCGAGCGCTGCAATTGCTTGCCGACGCCGATGCCTTTCGCTCGATCGCGCTCGACCGGCGTATGGCCTTGTGGGACGTCCGCCGCACGCCATCGGACACGCTGCCGCTGTTCGCGGCCGCCGAAGCCCGCGAATTGGCACGCGAGCCTGAAGTCCACCTGCCCATCATGCCGCTCGGCGAACATGTCGCGGCCGATTACCAGACGATCCGCCTTTCGCTCAAAGGGCATCCGATGGGCTTCCTGCGCGCCGGCTATGACGGCGAAGGCGTGCTGAGCTGTGCGCAAACCTCGGCCGCACGGCACGGCGCGCGCGTCAGGACCGCAGGAATCGTGCTGGTCCGCCAACGCCCGGGCAATGGCAACGCGATCTTCGTGACCATCGAGGATGAGACCGGGGTCACGAATCTCGTGATCTGGGCCCGCCTGTTCGAGGCGCAGCGGCGCAACATCATGGCGGCGCGGCTGATGCTGGTCGAAGGCGAAGTCCAGCGCAGCCCCGAAGGGGTCGTTCACCTGATGGTGTCGCGCGTGCACGACCGGACCGCCGATCTGGCCCGCCTGTCGGAAACGCACGACCCCAATCCCTTGTTGTCGCGCGCCGACGAGTTCCTGCACCCCCAATACCCGCGCGGCCATCACCCGCGCGATGCGCGCCTCATTCCCAAATCGAGGGATTTTCACTGAGCAGAATGCGTCCAACCTCGCCTGCTCCAGATTTACTAAATTGGTCAGGCCGGTTACACGTTACGAGACGATGCCGTTGCAATATCCTCCCCCCTAAGGCCCGTGCATGAGACTTTCCTCCTCGACCACCACGCTGTTGCGCGGCCCCGTCCTCCGCTCGTCGTACGACCGTGACGCGCAAAAGACGGGCATCGTCCATTTCGGCATCGGGGCGTTTCACCGGGCCCATCAAGCCGTCTACACCGACGCGGCGATGAACGCGGGCGACCGCGACTGGCGCATAACCGGTGTCTCGCTCCGCTCGGCATCAGTTGCCAACCAGATGAACCCGCAGGACGGCCTTTACACCGTCGCGGTGCGTGAAGGGACCACCCACCAGACCCACCTCATCGGCGCCGTCACCCATGTGCTGCAGGCACGCGACGCCCCGCACGACGTGATCGACGCGCTGGCCGACCCTTTTGTCCACATCGTGACCATGACGATCACCGAAAAGGGATATTGCCGCGCGCCGGACGGAGCGCTCGACCCCGCACGCGCTGACGCTGACAGCATCTACCGTTATCTGGCGGAAGGACTTGCGCTGCGCCACGAGCGGGGCCTGCCGGGGCTGACGCTGCTGTGCTGCGACAATCTGGCGCATAATGGCGCGCAACTGGCGCGGCTGTTTCTTTCCTACCTCGCCGCCCATCATCCCGCGCTTATCGACTGGGTCGTGGCGCAGTGCACCTTCCCCTCGTCGATGGTCGACAGGATCGTGCCAGCCACGACCGACAGCGACCGCACCGCCTTTGCCGCCGAGGCAGGCCTTGAGGACCACGCCCTCGTCCTCACCGAACCCTTCAGCCAGTGGGTCATCGAAGACCGGTTCGCCGGACCCCGTCCCCGCTGGGAAGTCGGCGGCGCGCAGTTTGTCACCGATGTCGCGCCGTTCGAAACAGCCAAGCTGCGCATGCTCAATGGCTCCCATTCGGCATTAGCCTATCTGGGGCTCGAGGCAGGGCATGTTTTTGTCCATGAAGCCGTTGCCGATCCAGCGCTGCGCCCGCTGATCGAGCGGCTGATGCGCGAAGAGGCGGCCCCGACCATCGAGACCGCGCCAGGGCAGGATCTGGATGCCTATGCGACGTCGCTGATGGATCGTTTCGGCAACGCCGCGCTCGCACATCGCCTGATCCAGATTGCCATGGATGGCAGCCAGAAGATTTCTCAACGCTGGCTCGAGACGCTGGCAGCGCACCAGCAAAAGGGGCGTCAGTGCCCTGTCATCCTCCGCGCGATTGCCGCCTGGCTGCTCCATATCCGCGGCGACCGGCGACCGGTCGACGACGCAATGGCGCTGCTGCTCGCAGGTGCCTGGCAGCAGAACGGTCGAGACACGATAGTCCGGGCGTTGTTCGGCACCGGCGGGCTGATGCCATCCCCCTGGGTGCCGACGGCGACAGACACAGCCGATATCCTGAAGGCACTCGACGCGCTGACGTAAGGCACGCCGACAGCAAAAAGGCCCCCGCTCCGGGGGCATGGAGCGAGGGCCGACCTGCGTTCGTCACGCGGGCTGCAACCAGAACGTCTCGGATCACGGGCAACAGGGGGAAATCCCGCCGATCCGGTCCAGTGCTGCCGATGATTTTACTGGCGGTTACCTGTCGGTAATATGAACGAATTTCCTAGCGCGGCCCTCTATTTGGCGTGGGGTCGCGCCAGCGAAACGCTTCGTCGCCGACCGTGACGTTGAAGCGCTGGTTCGACAGCCGGACCGTGGTCCGGTTGTTTTGCCCGTCGACCGCGATCCAGCCCTGCAAACGCAGGCCCGCCGGTGCCGCCTCTTCGCGTGCAAACGCCAGCGTCAGCGTGCCATATTCCGGATGGCGCGGATCGCGCGCCTCAACGAAGACGATGCGCGGGTCGCCGACCGAAACCACGCGGGCAAAACGCGCAATGTCCTTCGAGGGGTCAAGCAGCACGCCAAGCGGAGAATTGCCGATCGGCCAGCGCTGCTTCTGGCCGACCTGATAGTCGAGGAACCAGAGCGAATTGCCGTCGCCCACGATCAGGATGGAGACGCCGGGCTGGTACTGGAAGCGGATCTTGCCCGGGCGTTTCAGTTTCAGCTCCCCGGTCAGCGTCTTGCCCGTCCGGTCCGTCTGGGCAAAGTCCGCGGTCATCGTCGTGACCGCACGCAAATGCGTCTGTACTGCGGCGAGGTCGGCAAGCTGCGGCGACACCGGCTGGGCCAGCGACGGCGCCGCCAGAAACGCCAGGGCAACGGGCGCAAACAGGGAACGGAACAACAATTCTCTCCGCGAAATCATTTCATGGCGCGCCTAGGCGCGGGCAATTGAACCGCCGCTGAACTCAGATCGCGTGGCCTTCGGTATCCATCAGCACTTCGCGCCGCCCGACATGGTCGGGGCGGCCCACATGACCGTCCTTCTCCATCCGCTCGATATGCCGCGCCGCACGGTTATATCCGATGCGCAGCTGGCGTTGCAGCCAGCTGACCGACGCCTTCTGGCTTTCGGCAACGATCTGCATCGCCTTGCGATATTCCTGGTCTTCGGGACTGTCGTCGCCGCTGGGTGCGCCGTCGAGGGCGAAGCCGCCGTCTTCGGGCTCTTCCGTCACCGCCTGGATATAGTCGGGCACGCCTTGGGAGCGCCAGTGATCGGCGATGGCGATCACCTCATCGTCGCTGACGAAGGGGCCATGGACGCGAACAATTTGCCGCCCGCCCATCATATAGAGCATGTCGCCCTTGCCAAGCAGCTGTTCGGCCCCCTGTTCACCCAGAATGGTGCGCGAATCGATCTTCGACGTAACGTGGAAGCTGATCCGCGTCGGCAAGTTCGCCTTGATCACGCCGGTGATGACGTCGACCGAGGGGCGCTGCGTTGCCATGATCAGATGGATGCCAGCCGCGCGCGCCTTTTGCGCGAGCCGCTGGATCAGGAATTCGACTTCCTTGCCCGCCGTCATCATCAGGTCAGCAAGCTCGTCGACCACAACGACGATCTGCGGCATCACCTCGAGGTCAAGCGCTTCCTCCTCGTATTTCGGCAGGCCAGTCTCCGCATCATAGCCCACCTGCACGCGGCGGCTGAGCTTTTGCCCCTTGCCCTTCGCGCCGCGCACCTTGTCGTTGTAGCCAGCCAGGCTGCGCACGCCGATCGACGCCATCTTGCGATAGCGGTCCTCCATTTCCTCGACCGCCCATTTCAGCGCGCGAATCGCCTTGGCCGGTTCGGTCACGACGGGTGCGAGCAGGTGCGGGATGTCCTCATAGGGCCGCAATTCGAGCAGCTTTGGATCGATCATGATCATGCGGCACTCGTCGGGCGTCAGCCGGTAGAGCAGCGAACAGATCATCGAATTGAGGCCCACCGACTTGCCCGAGCCGGTCGTACCCGCGATCAACAGATGCGGCATGGGCGCAAGGTCGGCAATGACCGGATCGCCCGCAATGTTCTTGCCGAGCACGATCGGCAGCGCGCCCGCGCCGTCTTCGAACGCCTGGCTGGCGATCATTTCATGCAGAAAGACCGATTCGCGGTGCGCATTGGGCAGTTCGATGCCGATGACACTGCGCCCCGGAATGGTCGCTACGCGCGCGCTGAGCGCCGACATGTTGCGCGCGATATCCTCGGCGAGCTGAATCACGCGGCTGGCCTTGATGCCCGCAGCCGGTTGCAACTCGTACATCGTCACGACCGGGCCCGGGCGAACCTCGGTGATCGTGCCCTTTACATGAAAATCGTCGAGCACGGTCTCGAGGAGGCGCGCGTTCCGCTCGAGCGCCGCCTTATCGAGCTGCTGCCCGGTCGGCGGCGGCGCGGGCGTGAGCAGCTTCAGATCGGGCAGGACATATTTGTCGCGCAACGCCAGCGATTCCTGACGCGCCTTCCTAATCGGCGCGGGTGCTGCGGCACGATCGGCGATAACCGGGCGCGTGCGGGTTTCGGGCGAAGGGGCGATTTCGGGACGAGGCGGTGACGGCTCGCGACGCTTCGGCGACGGGGCGGTAAGCCGGGGTACCGCCGCGCCATCGAACTGCGGCATACGCAACGTGAGCCCGATCATCCGTGCCCAGATAACAAATCCGCCGATGCCCAACAGGGCTGCTGCGACGTAGCGCGCGATCGTCGGGCTGGTTTCCCCCGGCAGCAGCGCAATCAGCGCGCCCAGCAGGGCTTCCCCGCCTAGCCCGACAATCCCGCCCAGTCCCGCGGGTAGCCCCGCCACAGCCGTCGGGCGGAGCAGTGCCAGCGCGACCGCAATCAGCGCGACCGCAATCAGCGCGACAAGGCTGCGCCGCTGCCATCCGCCAATGCTCGCGCCCCGCCACAACAGACCGGCCAGCGTCAGCGGCAGCGCCAGCATGAGGGTGACCGCCGGCCCCAGCACGCTCAGCATCAGGTCTGACGTCCAGGCGCCGACCAGCCCCAGCCAGTTCCCGATGCCGTCATGGCCGGCGGCCGTGCTCAGCGACGGGTCGCTGCCCCGATACGAGGCAAGCGCCAAGACAAGCAGAATCGCAGCAAGTGCAAGCATTGCCGCCGTGAGCATGGCCCCGCTGCGTGCGACGCCCGCCTTGACGGTGGCACGCCATGCGGGCGGGCGGGTCGGTTGCGCGCGGCTGGCCATGATCTGCGTATCCCCGAGGGCTCACGGCGCGCCCGGTGCGCGCTTCGTTCCTGTGGATAAGAATCGCCTACCACGGACTCGCCGTCAAGAGTCTGCGGGTGACGCGGGCGGCCGGAGTTCCTATGTCACGGGGATGGAACGCACCGACACAATCATTCTTGGCGGCGGGCTTGTCGGCCTGACCACCGCTCTGGCGCTCGACGCGCATGGCATTTCCTCGATCGTCATCGACCCGGCGCCCCCGGCGACGACGCTTGCGCCGCTGTTCGATGGGCGTGCCTCTGCGATCGCAAGTGCCAGCTGGAACATGCTGGACGCGATCGGCATCGCCAATGTGCTCCGCCCGCATGGTTGCCCGATCCGCCGTATCGAGGTGCGCGACGGGTTGCAGAAGGACGCGCTCGATTTCACGCCGGGCGAAGGCGCGCTCGGCACGATGGTCGAGAACCGGGTGTTGCGCAAAGCTCTGTATGAGGCGGCGGCCATGGCCGCGAACGTCACACTGAAAGTGCCGCACCGCGCGGTCGCGATCGAACGCGATGCAGCCGGCGCGGTCGCGACCCTCGACGACGGCAGCATCTACCGGGCGGATCTGCTGATAGCCGCCGAAGGTCGGAACTCGCCGACCCGGACCGCCGCCGGCATCCGAGTCGCGCGCTGGCAGTACGATCACAGCGCGATCATTTCCGCGTTCGACCACAGCATCTCGCACGACAATGTCGCGCACGAGATCTTCTACCCCGACGGGCCCTTTGCGCTGCTCCCGATGCAGCCGGGCACACGCTCGGCACTGGTGTGGACCGTTGCGGCAAAGGATGCGGCCGGCGTAATGGCGCTGAGCGATGCCGCCTTCGCGGCCGAAGCGGCCAAGCGCGCGGGCGGGTTGCTCGGCGAATTGTCGTCGGCGGCCCCGCGCTCGACCTATCCGCTCGGCTTCCACCATGCGGCACGCATCACCGATACGCGCCTGGCCCTCGTCGGCGACGCAGCGCACGGCATCCACCCGATCGCGGGGCAAGGACTGAACCTGGGCTTCCGTGATGTTGCCGCGCTCGTCGAAGTGCTTGTCGACGGGTCGCGCACCGGCATCGACCTCGGCGACGCGATGCTGCTCGAGCGGTACCAGCACTGGCGCAGCCTCGACACGCTGATGGTCGCGACCGCAACCGATACGCTGACGCGGCTCTTCGGCGTCCCCGGCAAGACTGCGAGCAAAGTGCGGCGCTTCGGGCTGGGTGCGGTGCAGCGCATCAAGCCGCTCAAGGACCTGTTCATGGCCGAAGCCCGCGGCGAGACGGGGAAATTGCCGAAATTGCTGACGGGGATGACGGTTTAGGAAAAGCGGTGCGTCAAAGCCGCCCCGTCGGTCGATGCCAGCGTCGCCGACCGGACGCGCGCATGCGCTGCGCCAGCATGACGCGGCCTGTGCTGCGTCACTGCAGTGTCACCCGTTCTTCCCCATCATGTCGCCCAAAGAACCGCATCAGCTGGACGATCAAATCCGCCCGCATCGCCAGATTGGGCGCCTCGAGCAGCGCCTGTTTGGCGGCCGCATCGAACGGCGCGATCTGCGCGATGCCGTTGACCAGCGCCTCATCGTCGAGCCGTCCGACCGCTTCCCAGTCAACCGCGAACCCTTGCGCCTCGGCAAAGCGCCGCGATTCGCGCTCGAGGTCCGCGCGCTGGATGCCGGCGAGCGGATCGTCCTCGCGCACGTCCTCCAGCACCGCCTCGATCTGGCGGAACGGGGTCGTCACCTCGAGTTCGCGCACCAGCCGGAAACGCGCCAGCCCTTCGAGCACGATGTTGTAGCGCCCGTCGTCCATCGCCTCGACATGCGCTATCTTGCCGACGCAGCCCATGTCGAACAGCTTTGGCCGCTCGACCTCTCCCTGCGTTGTCGGCGGCTTGGGCTGGATCATCCCGATCAGGCGGTCGCGCGCCATCGCGTCACTGACCAGCGCGCGGTAGCGCGGCTCGAACAGATGCAGTGGCAATTGCATGCGCGGAAACAGCAGCGCCCCCGCAAGCGGAAAGATCGACAGCCGCTTGGCCGCCTGCGACGTCGACACGGTCATGTGAACAACACGGCCGACAGCCGCCGTCGCTGGGCGGACACCCACGGGTCCATGACGCCCACCACTTCGAAAACCTTCAGCAACTGCGCCTTGGCCGCCCCCTCGTTCCAGTCGCGGTCAGCCCGGATGATTTCGAGCAGATGGTCCGCCGCGCCGTCGCGGTCGCCCGCCGCCATCAGGCCGTTCGCCAATTCGAAACGCTTGCCATGATTTTCGGGGCTGGCGTTAACTTCGGCGATCAGGCCTGACAGGTCCGCCACCGGCTTTACGTCGCGGGCCAGCGCGACGGCCGATACGGCGCGTTCGATTGCCGGGTCTTTGGCAAGTTCGGGCGGCAATTCGGCAAGAAAGGCTTCGGCCTCATCGATTTGCCCAAGGGCGATCTGCGCACGCAGAAAGCCCGACAAGGCCTCGGCATCGTTCGGCGCCATCTCGACGATCTGGGCAAAGATGCCCGCCGCACGCTCAGCATCACCACTCGCCAGCACGTCTTCGCCCATCGCGATCAGCGGCGCGATTTCCGCGTCGAGCGCCTGCGCTGCGCCCTGAATCGGCAATTGCTTCAGCAACTGGTCGAGAATTTTTGTGACCGCGCTTTCGGTGCGGGCGGGCGTCAGGTCGGCAACAAGCTGTCCCTGGAACACGGCATAGACCGTGGGGATCGACTGGACGCGGAACTGCGCGGCGACCGCCTTGTTGGCATCGACATCGATCTTGGCCAGGATCACGCCCTTCGACGCGTAGTCGGCGGCCACCTTTTCGAGCACGGGAGACAGGGCCTTGCACGGCCCGCACCATTCGGCCCAGAAATCGAGGATGACGAGCGACGTCATCGACGGCTCGATCACGTCACGCCGAAAAGTCGCGATTGCGTCGCGGTCGGCTACACTCAATCCCAAAGTCGCCACGTGTCTCTCCGAAATTCTTTCCCCTTATGTGGGGTGCAGGGGCAGTATGCCAAGAGGTTTCCCTTCTTCGTCGTTCCCCCAAAGGCCGGATTCGGACGTTCGCGGGCATGACGCGATTGAGGGATTGCGCGGCGGCGACAGTGCCGCTATCTGCCGCGCCCTACCCGACGGTCAGCGCAGCCTTGCGCCGCCCGGTCCCATGACGCCAGAGCGGGCGTAGCTCAGGGGTAGAGCACGACCTTGCCAAGGTCGGGGTCGAGGGTTC
>JBMOGG010000033.1:0-21728 GCA_049318505.1 Sphingomonas sp.
CGGTTCCTGGAGCTCGCGCGAGCTATGGACGTACAGGACGTGCGCACGGTCGCGACCGCCGCCGTACGCGACGCGAGCGACGGCACGGCATTCATTGCCGAGATCGAAAAGCTTGGCCTCCCGGTCGAGCTGTTGTCGGGTGAGCAAGAGGCGCGCGCTTCGGGCTATGGTGTGATTTCGGCCTTCCCGACGGCGGACGGCCTCGTGGGCGACATCGGTGGGGGAAGCCTCGAGCTCGCGCGGGTCCGCGCGGGCGAAGTGCACGAGACGATTTCGCTTCCGCTGGGGGTGCTGCGACTTGCCGGGCTAAACAAGGGGCGCGGCGTGCTCGACCGGTATGTGAAGAAGCTGCTGGTGAAAGCCGGTTGGAAAGACGTCGAGCGCGATCTGCCGCTATGGCTGGTCGGCGGGTCCTGGCGCGCTTTGGCGCGGTTGCACATGTATCTGACCGATTACCCGCTGCCGGTGCTGCACGGTTATGCCATGCCGCCGGAGGCCGCGTCGCGCCTGTTGCGGGCATTGGGGCGGATGGACCGCAAGCGGCTGAAGGGGATCGACGTCATCCCGTCTGGCCGTATCGGCGCCCTTGCCGATGCGGCTGCGTTGCTTGCAACGCTCACGCGGCTGCTCGGGTCACGGTCGCTGATCGTGTCCGCCTATGGTCTGCGCGAAGGTTTGCTGTTCGAGGGGCTGACGCCTGAACTGCGTGCAAAGGATCCATTGGTCGAGGCGGCGCGTCTCGTTGGCGCGACGCTCGGCCGTTTTCCGGAGCACGGCGACCTGCTCGCCCGCTGGATCGCACCGTTGTTTCCGGATGAGGATATGCGGTGCGCGCGGCTGCGCCTTGTCGCCTGCCTGCTCGGCGATGTCGGCTGGATGGCGAATCCTGAGCTGCGCGCCGAGCGCGGTCTCGACATTGCGCTCTACGGCAATTGGGTGGGCGTCGACGTGCTCGGCCGCGCGATGATCGCCCATGCGCTGTACACCAGCTTCGGCGGCGGCAGTGCGCCGGCGCCGCTGGTCGCGCCATTGTCATCGCCGGAGGACTGCGCACAGGCTGCAGCCTGGGGGCTGGCGATGCGCCTGGGCCAGCGCCTCAGCGGCGGCGTGGCGGGGCCGCTCGAAATCAGCAGCTTGTCGATCGATGACACGACGCTGACCCTGTCACTGCCCGACGGGAAGGCGGTGCTTTATGGCGAAGCCGTCGAACGGCGGCACAAGCAGCTGGCGTCGGTGCTCGGGCGCGTCGCAAAGCTGGCATAAGAGCGCCGAAGGTCACACGAAAGGCACACCGGTAACGTCTGTTTGGACAGACACGGCACCTGCACTGAAGTTTAGGCCTGATAACGAGGTCAGCGCGCGGCATACCAACCTATATGGCGCGTTTGCGCCATTGCCATCTCGTGGCGCTTACCCGCAGTCGAGTGCCGTTACGAAGTTCCGCCCGTCGATCCGCACGTTCAAGCGGTCCTGCCGGTAGTCCTTTGTCACCATCGATCCGGGCGCGAGCCAGCGAAGGGTGCGGGCGCCGCTGCGCTTCAGGAGCGTGGCGCCCACATCGGCAGTGGCGAGCGCGCCGACGAAATTCTGGACGCGGGTGGCATCGCACTTGCCGATGCTGGCATCAGGGATGGTTTGGCAAGCGATGAGCAGGGCGACATAGGGGAGAAGGATGATATGCTTCACAACTGTTTCTCCAGGTTGACCGTGCCGATCAGGCCGCTGCTTCTTCTTTAACGTCGATCTTTTCCGTCCGCGTCATCTTCAGCTTGCCGCTCACGACCGCGAACGCCAGCCGTCCCTCGACCAGATCAAGCGCGTCACGGCCGAACTGGTCGAAGCGCCATCCCGTCAAGATCGACAGACCCTCGCGCACGCCTGCTGCGAGCATGTCGAGATCATCGGTGCGCGCCAGCAGGCGTGGCGCGACATTCGATTCCTTCGCGCGGATCTTGAGCAACAGCTTGAGCAGGTCAGCGACCAGCGCGCCGTCCTTACCGAGGCCGGGCTTGCGGTCGTCGCGCGGGGGCATGAGCTCGGGCGACAGCGGCCCGGCATTGCCAAGCGCCGCCATCATCCGCCCGCCGATATCGTTGCCTGCCCAACTGGCCGACAGGCCGCGCACCTTCGACAGGTCGCCCTGCGTGCGCGGCGGGTGCAGGGCGATGTCGCCGAGCGTTTCGTCCTTGACGATGCGGCCGCGCGGCAGGTTCTTGGTCCGCGCCTCATGCTCGCGCCACGCAGCGAGCGCGCGCAGGCGGCCGAGCACTTCGGGCTTGCGGCTGGCAATCTTGACGCGCTTCCATGCCTCGCCCGGTTCCTGCGCATAGTTTGCCGGATTGGCGAGCCGTTCCATTTCCTGATCGAGCCAGGCACCACGCCCGGTCTTGACCAATTTGTCGAGCATCATCGGAAAGATCTTCGACAAATGCGTAACGTCGCCAATGGCATAGTCGATCTGGCGCTTATCGAGCGGGCGGCGCGCCCAGTCGGTGAAGCGCGCACCCTTGTCGAGCGTGATATCGAGCCATTGATCGACAAGGTTAGAATAGCCGACCTGTTCGCCCTGACCCAGCGCCATCGCCGCGACCTGTGTGTCGAACAGCGGGAAGGGCGTCTTGCCAGTAAGGTTGTAGACAATTTCGATGTCTTGCCCGCCAGCGTGGAAGACCTTCAGCACCTCGTCATTCTCGGTCATCAGATCGAGCAGCGGTTTCAGGTCGAGACTGTCGGCCTTGGGATCGATCGCCGCGGCTTCATGCGCGTCGGCGATCTGGATGAGGCAAAGCTCAGGCCAGAACGTGTTCTCGCGCATGAATTCGGTGTCGATGGCGACGAAGCTCGACTTCGACAGGCGCTCACACAGGGCCGCGAGCGTTGCGGTATCCTCGATCATGGAATGAATCTTCATCTGCACTCCATAGCGAGGTGCCCCCCGAAGACAAATGGCCGGTTGACAAACGCCCGTTACGACTGCCCTAGCCGCGCGCATGACACTCCATGCATACCGCTCCCATAGTTGTGCCCAGTTGCGCGATAGCGACGTAGGCAGCCAAGTCCGCCTTTCCGGCTGGGTCCACCGCAAGCGCGACCACGGCAACCTGCTGTTCGTCGACCTGCGCGACCATTATGGCATCACCCAGATCGTGACCGATACCGACAGCCCGGCGCATGCTGTGCTCGACCGGTTGCGCGCCGAAAGTGTGGTGACGATCACCGGCGACGTTGTCGCGCGCTCGGCCGAGACGGTGAATGCCGGCTTGGCGACGGGCGCGATCGAAGTGCGTGCGCGTGAAGTTTCGGTGCAGTCGTCGGCGGCCGAACTGCCGATGCCGGTGTTCGGCGAGGCGGAGTATCCCGAGGAAATTCGCCTCAAATACCGCTACCTCGACCTGCGGCGCGAGCGACTGCACGCCAATATCGTGCTGCGCTCGAACGTCATTTCATCGATCCGCCAGCGCATGATCGGGCAGGGGTTCACCGAATTCCAGACGCCGATCCTGACGGCGTCGAGCCCCGAGGGCGCGCGCGACTATCTGGTGCCGAGCCGTGTCCATCCGGGCAAATTCTACGCGCTCCCGCAGGCGCCGCAGATGTTCAAGCAGCTGCTGATGGTTGCCGGCTTCGACCGTTATTTCCAGATTGCGCCCTGCTTTCGCGACGAGGATGCGCGGGCGGACCGTTCGCCGGGCGAATTCTACCAGCTCGATTTCGAGATGAGCTTCGTCACGCAGGACGATGTTTTTGCAGCGATCGAGCCCGTGCTGCACGGTGTATTCGAGGAGTTCGCCAACGGACGTTCGGTCAGCGCCGCGCCGTTCCCGCGCATTCCCTATCGAGAGTCGATGCTGAAATACGGGTCGGACAAGCCCGACCTGCGTAACCCCATCGTCATCACCGACGTGTCGGATCACTTCACGGGCTCGGGCTTCGGGCGATTCGCGTCGATGGTCGAAGCGGGCGACGTCGTACGCGCGATCCCGGCACCAGGAACAGCGGACAAGAGCCGCAAGTTCTTCGACGACATGAACGCCTGGGCGCAGGGCGAGGGCTATGCCGGCCTTGGCTATATCACGCAAAAGGGTGGTGAGCTCGGCGGGCCAATCGCCAAGAACCATGGAGAGGAAGCGACGCGCAAACTGGTCGCTGCGCTCGGCCTCGGCCCGGACGACGGTATCTTCTTTGCAGCGGGGCCCGAGGCGACGGCAGCCAAGCTTGCGGGTGCGGCGCGGACCCGGATCGGCAACGAGCTGAGCCTGATCGACAAGAACCGTTTCGAATTCTGCTGGATCGTTGATTTCCCGATGTTCGAATATGATGAGGACGCCAAGAAAATCGACTTCAGCCACAACCCCTTCTCGATGCCGCAGGGCGAGATGGAAGCACTGGAGACCATGAACCCGCTCGATATCCTGGCGTACCAGTATGACATCGTCTGCAACGGCATCGAGCTGTCGTCGGGCGCGATCCGGAACCACCGGCCCGACATCATGTACAAGGCATTCGAGATCGCCGGCTATACGCAGGAACAGGTCGATACGAACTTCGCCGGCATGATCGGCGCGTTCAAGCTCGGTGCACCGCCGCACGGGGGCTCGGCGCCGGGCATCGACCGCATCGTGATGCTGCTGGCCGACGAACCGAACATCCGCGAGGTCATCGTTTTCCCGATGAACCAGAAAGCCGAAGACCTGATGATGAATGCGCCTGCGCCGGCGACGATGAAGCAGTTGCGTGAACTTGGAATCAGGGTGGTCGAATAGACGACGAAGGGACCGATAATGAACGCCAAGGACTTTACCGTACGCAAGGCCGATGGCAGCGAGATGAAGCTGTCGGAGATCAAGGGACCGATACTGGCGGTTAACGTCGCGTCGAAATGCGGGCTGACCCCCCAATATGAGGGACTAGAAGCGCTCAACCGTGAATATGCGTCGCGCGGGCTCACCATCCTGGGCTTTCCGTGCAACCAGTTCATGGGTCAGGAACCGGGCACGGCCGATGAGATCGCCAGTTTCTGTTCGCTGACTTATGACGTGACCTTTCCGATCCTCGCCAAGATCGAGGTCAACGGCAACGGGGCGGACCCGTTTTACAAGCATCTGAAGAAGGAACAGGGCGGCATGCTCGGCGCGTCGATCAAGTGGAACTTCACCAAGTTCCTGATCGACAAGGACGGCAAGGTCGTCGAGCGGTTCGCACCGACCGACAAGCCGGAAAGCCTGAAGCCGGCAATCGAAAAACTGCTCTAGCTGTTTGCGAATCGCGGGGCTGTCCCCCACAGTAGTGCATGGCCCACGCGCAGTTCGTTCCACTTCGTATCTTCTCAGCATTTACCATGCTCGAAGGAGCAATCGATCCCAAGGGCATAGCCGCCAAGGCCCGCGACATGGGCTTTCCGGCAGCAGCGATCTGCGACCGCAACGGGTTGTACGGCGTTATGCCGTTCAGCGATGCCGCCAAGGGAAAGGGCGTGCAGCCGATCATCGCGACGATGCTGTGCGTCGCGCGACCGGATGTGCCGCAGGGAGCCCCTGCCACTTATGACTGGCTGGCGCTTTATGCGCAGGATGAGGCCGGGTACCAGAATGTGTGCGCGCTCGTCTCCGCAGCGCATCTGGCGCGCCCCGTCGAGGAGCAGGCGCATGTCGATTTCGAGCGGCTGGCGCGGCATACGGAGGGCCTGATCTGCCTGACGGCAGGCGGCGAGGGTGCCATCGCCAAGCTGCTGGCCGATCGGCAGCAGGCAGCGGCCGACGCCTATGCCGACCGGCTGGTCGCCCTTTTTCCGGACAAGCTCTATGTCGAAATTTCGCGGCGCGGGGATGCCGTGGAGACGGCGGCCGAGCCGCATCTCATCGCTATGGCCGATGGGCGCGGGCTGCCGCTCGTCGCGACCAATCCCGCTTGCTACGCCGATGCCGACTTCCACCGCGCGCACGACATCATGCTGTGCATTGCTGCCTCGACCTATGTGGAAAGCGACGACCGGACGAAATCCAATCCCGATGCGTGGATCAAGCCTGCGCACGACATGCGTACGTTGTTCGCAGATTTGCCGGACGCGCTGGAGAATACACTTGTCGTAGCGCAGCGTTGCGCGGTTGCGGCGCCGTCGCGCAAGCCTATCCTCCCGAGCCTTGCCGGGGACCGCGAGGCGGAGACCGAACAGCTGCGGCGCGATGCCCATGCCGGACTTGAGGTGCGGCTCGAAAAGGTACCGGTGGCAAACCCCGACGCATACCGGTCGCGCCTCGATTTCGAGCTCGACGTTATCGCGGGCATGGGCTTTCCCGGCTATTTCCTGATCGTTGCCGACTTCATCAAATGGGCCAAGACCAATGGCATTCCCGTCGGGCCCGGCCGTGGATCGGGTGCTGGCTCGGTCGTCGCCTGGGCGCTCACGATCACCGATCTTGATCCGCTGAAGCTGGGGTTGCTGTTCGAACGCTTCCTGAACCCCTCGCGCGTGTCGATGCCCGACTTCGACATCGATTTCTGCGAAACGCGGCGCGGCGAGGTCATCCGCTACGTCCAGTCGAAATACGGGCATGATACCGTCGCGCAGATCATCACTTTCGGGCGGCTCAAATCGCGCGCGGTGCTGAAGGACACGGGGCGCGTGCTGCAGATGAGCTATGGACAGGTCGACCGGCTCGCCAAGCTCGTGCCGAACCACCCGACCGACCCGTGGGACCTGAAGCGCGCGCTCAACGGCGTGTCGGAGCTGGCAAGCGATTACAAGAACGACCCCGACGTCCGGCGCCTGTTCGACCTGGCCATGAAGCTGGAAGGGTTGCCGCGCCATTCATCCACGCACGCTGCCGGTGTCGTCATCGGCGACCGCCCGCTCGACCAGCTCGTGCCGCTCTACCGCGACCCACGTTCTGACATGCCGGTCACGCAGTTCGACATGAAATATGCCGAAGCCGCGGGATTGGTGAAGTTCGACTTTCTGGGGCTGAAAACGCTGTCAGTGCTGCAACGCGCGCTCGACCTGATCGAGGCGCGTGAGGGGCATCGGCCCGACCTCGATACGCTCGGCTGGGACGACGAGGCCGTCTATGCGCTGCTGCAAAAAGGTGACACCGTCGGTGTGTTCCAGATGGAATCCGAAGGCATGCGCCGCGCTCTCGGATCCGTCAGGCCGAGCAATTTCGGCGACATCATCGCAATCGGCGCGCTGTATCGCCCGGGCCCAATGGATAACATTCCCCTGTTCGCAGACCGCAAGAACGGGCGGGTGCCGATCGAATATCCGCATGCTCTGCTCGAAGATGTGCTCGCCGAAACCTATGGCATCATTGTCTATCAGGAACAGGTGATGAAAGCCGCGCAGGTGCTGGCCGGCTATAGCCTGGGCGACGCTGATTTGCTGCGCCGCGCGATGGGCAAGAAGATCCAGGCAGAAATGGATTCCCAGCGCGCCGGCTTCGTCGATGGTTGCGGGCGGAACGCCATCGACCGGAAAAAGGCAAACGAGCTGTTCGATTTGATCGACAAATTCGCCAATTATGGCTTCAACAAGAGCCACGCGGCGGCCTATGCCGTGCTCACCTACCAGACCGCCTGGGTAAAGACGCACTATCCGGAAGATTTCTACGCCGCATCAATGGCGTTCGATCTCGGCAATACCGACAAGCTGGCGATCTTCGTTGACGACATGCGGCGCATGGGGGTGGCGTGCCTGCCGCCGTGCATCAATGCCAGTGGATCGGACTTCACCGTCGAGCCGCTCGAAGAGGGGCTTGCCGTCCGCTTTGCCCTGGGAGCACTGAAGGGCGTCGGCGAAGGGGCGATGGAGATGCTGTGCGCCGAGCGGCGCGAGAAGGGGGCGTTCGCCGCGCTCGACGATTTTGCCAATCGCATCAACCCGCGGCTGCTCAACAAGCGGCAAATCGAAAGCTTGGCCGGATCGGGCGCCCTCGATGCGCTGAACGACAATCGCGCGGGCTGTTTTGCGGTTGCCGAAACGGTGCTCGCGGTCGCCGCGCAGGCCGAACACAGCCGGACGAGCGGGCAGGGCGGGCTCTTCGGGGAGGGCGAGGCTTCGGTCGTCGCAATCCAGCTGCCAGGCAGCGCGAAATGGTCGATGGCCGAGCGGATGGCAGCAGAGAAAGAGGCATTTGGTTTCTATTTCTCCGCGCATCCGGTGGATCGCTACCGGCACGTGTCCGGTGCGCACGGCGCGCGCAGTTTCGTCGCCTTGTCGGGTGCGGGCGGTGAGGGGCGGACGTCCGCAACGATGGCCGCGCTGGTCGAGGACGCGCGCTGGCGGACTTCTAAAAAGGGTAATCGATTCCTGTCGGCAACGCTCAGCGACGAAAGCGGTCAGTTTCAGGCGAACTGCTTCGACGATGATGCCTGCGTCGCGCTCGAGGAACTCGGCCGCAATGGCAGCTGCGCGTTGTTGAAGGTCGAGCTCGAGCGCCAGCCGGGCGAGGAAACGCCGCGCGTGACCGTGCGCGGTGCGCAGCGGCTCGATGCGCTGGCAGGATCGGCGCGGCTCAATGCGCAAGTATCGGTCGACGGGGTCGAGGCCGTCGTGGCGCTTGCCGAATTGCTCGCCAATGCCCGGGGCGGACGATGCGAACTGGTCTTGCATGCGCTGCTCCCGGCAGGGCAGACTGCCCACATCAGGCTGGGACGCGATTTCCTGATCGACGGCGAGCTCGCCGCCATGATGGGGCGTCTGCCCGGCGTGACCGACGTCGAGTTGAAGGCACAAGAAGCGCCGCGACTGGCGCTCGTTGGATAAGGTTGCCCTGCGCGCAGGGTCACAGGAGAAGGACAAAGCAAATGGGCCTTTTGGGAGGCATGCAAGACTGGTCGCTGCGGGTGACGCACCTGATCGACCACGCAGCGCGCGAATGCGGCACGCGCGAGATCGTGACGCGCTGGGGCGATGGCCGCGTTGAACGGACGGACTGGGCGGGCATCGCGCTTGATGCGCGCAAGCTGGCGCAGGTGTTCGCAGCATGGGGCCTCCAGCCGGGCGACCGCGTCGCGACCTTTGCCATGAACCACCACCGGCACCTGGCCGCTTGGTATGGTGCCATCGGCTTTGGTGGGGTGATCCACACGATAAACATCCGCCTGTTCGACGAGCAGCTGATCTACATCATCAACCATGCCGAAGACCGGGTGCTGATGTACGATGCCGTGTTTGCGCCCGTGATCGAGCGGCTGAAGCCGCACCTGACCTGTGTCGAGCATTTCATCTGTTTCGACACCGATTATCTGCCGCTGCTGGCCGCGCAAGACGGCGCGTACGACTGGGCGACGGGCGACGAGCGGGACCCGTGCATGCTGTGTTACACCAGCGGCACGACGGGAAACCCCAAGGGTGTGCTCTACGAGCACCGCTCGACAATGCTGCACGCTATGGCCGAGATTGCGCCATCGGTGTTCGACCTCAGTCCACAGGCTGTCCTTTTGCCAATCGTCCCGATGTTCCATGCGGCAAGCTGGGGCCTGCCCTTTGCGGGGGCGGCGGCGGGGGTGAAGTTCGTTTTCTCGGTCACCAATGAAGCGCCGGTCCTGTGCAACCTGTTCATCGACGAGGGGGTGACGCACTCCGCTGGCGTGCCGACGGTCTGGCTCGCCATGTTTCAGCACCTCGATATGCTCGCTGACAGCGATCAGGCCGCCGACCTGGGCAAGCTGCGCATCGTTACCATCGGCGGCTCGGCAGCGCCGCGCGCGATGATCGAGCGGCTGATGCGGATGGGCATCCGCGTGAACCACGCCTGGGGCATGACCGAGACGAGCCCGATCGGCACGATGGGCGCCCCATCAGCGGATTGGGACGATCTGGGTTTTGACCAGAAGGTGGAGGTTACCGCGCGTCAGGGGCGCGTGCCCTTTGGCGTCGAGCTGCGCATCGTGAGCGATGATGGCGCGGTGCTGCCGCGTGACGGCACGGCGTCGGGAAGACTCGAAATCCGCGGGCCCTGGGTGGTGAAGCGCTATTTCAAGATGGAGGCCGATGCGACGACGCAGGGCCAGTGGTTCGACACCGGCGATGTTGCCATCCTCCACCCCGACGGCACGATGCAGATCACCGACCGGTCGAAGGATGTGATCAAGTCCGGGGGCGAATGGATTTCGTCGGTCGAGCTGGAAAATGCCGCAGTCGGCTGCCCTGGCGTGCAGGAAGCGGCGGCCATTGGCATCGCCCATCCCAAATGGGATGAGCGCCCGATATTGCTGGTTATTCGCAAGGAGGGCGCAACCGTCACAGCTGCCGATGTGACCGCGCATCTCGCCGACAAGGTCGCGAAATGGTGGCTGCCCGACGAAGTGTTGTTCGTCGACAGCCTGCCACATACCGGGACTGGTAAGCTGCTGAAAACGGCGCTGCGGGAGCAGTACAAGGATTACCGGCTGGCCACTGCCTAAAACAGGCGACCTTGTGCGCCGGCTGGCGGACGGAAGAGGTCGCACCGTAATTCGACGCGTGGTCCCTCAAGCCCAAAGCGACGCCGCGCGAGTTTGAAGCGGGTGAGCATCAGGTCGTACCAGGGCCCCGATCCGCGCATGCGTTCGCCAAAGCGCGGATCGTTGTCACGGTCCCCGCCGCGGATCGACTGAATCATCGACATGACCTTGCCCGCGCGGTCGGGATAATAGGCATCGAGCCAGGCGCGGAAAAGCGGGGCAACTTCGTGCGGCAGGCGGACCGGAATGAAAGAGCAGCGCGTGGCGCCTGCCTCTGACGCGGCCTTCAATATGGCTTCGGTCTCATGGTCGGTGATCGCCGGGATCAACGGCGAGACTGACACCTGTACCGGGATGCCGGCTGCTGCCAGCGCGCGGATCGCGGCGATCCGCTTGCGAGGCGACGGCGCGCGCGGTTCAAGCGTCATCGCGATCCGGGGATCGAGCGATGTGACCGAGATCATCACCGATGTCAGCCCCTTTGCCGCCATGGGGCCGAGCAGATCGATATCGCGCATCACCCGGTCCGATTTGGTCGTGATCATCAGCGGATGGTTGCACTCTTCCAGCACTTCGATGCACTGGCGCGTGATCTGCCAGTCCCGTTCAATGGGTTGATAGGGGTCGGTATTGGTGCCCATGGCAATCGGCGCGCAGCGGTAGGATGATCGGGAAAGTTCGGCTCGCAAGAGCGCCGCGGCTTCGGGTTTGGCGAAGAGCCGCGTTTCGAAATCGAGTCCCGGCGACAAGTCGTGAAAGGCATGCGTGGGCCGGGCGAAGCAATAAATGCACCCGTGCTCGCATCCGCGATAGGCATTGATCGACTGGTCGAAGGGGATGTCGGGGGACGTGTTGCGGGCGATGATGGTCCGGGCCTTTTCCACCATGACGGTGGTCGGCAAGGGCGGCGCCACGCCATCGATGACACCAACATCGTCCATCCAGTCGGCGTCGGGCACGCGTTCCCGCGATGCCAAGCGCATACTCTCGCGGTTTTGCGTTGCTCCTCGAGACGGATGGCGCCCTGGCACATGCTCATCTTATCATACAAAAGAAACAAAACAAGAACATAATGTCATTTATTTATCGAATATGCATGCCCCGACGCGGGTTCCGGTGCGATGGAAGATTCCCCCGAAGCGATACGGCCGGTTATGGGCGACGCCGCCCGGCGTGAACCGGGATGCACCGATTTTACCCCCAGGCGCGGTTTTGGGCGCAAGGGTAGCGAGCGCCTGAGACGGTCATGCGCCGATAGCCCTGATCATTGTGACAAGTGTGGCGCGAATTGCAGGCGACGGTAAGAGCGGAGCTGGCCTGCGCGGTTGCTTTCCCGGATATAGCCGGATATATATCCTGCAATATTTGGAGACGTTATGGGTAACACCGCGCAGAACCGTGCATTGAAGAACTACCGTGACCGACTGGTCGAACGCGGCATGGCGCGGTTCGAAGTTATTGGGCTCGACATTGATCGTCAGCTCATCCGCGCACTGGCCCGCCAACTGGCCGAAAATGGCCCTGAGGCGAGCAAGCTGCGCGCCGTGGTCAACCAGAGCATCGGCGCAAGTCCACCCAGGCAGGGCGGCATTCTCGCCGCGCTGCGCCGCTCGCCGCTGGTGGGAGCCGAACTGGACCCCTCCCGCCCCATAACCCATGGGCGGGCTGTGGAGTTGTGAGCCGCTTCCTGCTCGACACCAACATTATCAGCAATATCACCAAGCCCGTCCCTTCCGCGCCGCTGGTGGTGTGGATGGCCGCACAGACCGATGACAGCCTGTTTATCTCGGCGCTGACCGTGGCCGAGATATGGCGCGGGATCCTGGAGATGCCCGCAGGCAAACGCCAGCGTGATCTTGAGGACTGGTTCCAGGGCGCGGAAGGCCCGCAGCATCTGTTCGCCGGGCGCGTGCTGGCGTTCGACGATCAGGCCGGATTGATCTGGGCGCGGTTGATGGCCGAAGGTACGGCGCAAGGGCGTCCCCGCAGCGCACTCGACATGATCATCGCGGCGGTGGCCCAAGGCAATGGCTGCACGGTCGTCACCGATAATGAGCGCGATTTCGCGGGCCTTGCCTTCATCAACCCGTTGCGCGCGCGCTGAGGGGCAAGGGAGCCACGATGCTGCGCATCGAGCCGGGTATGCAGATACACACCCACGCACGGGTGCATGACGGCTCGCTGCTCGATGATCCTCAGGATCATGTGCGCGGCTGTGCGCTGCGGGTTTGACGGGAGGCTATCCGCGCGCTCCGGGGGTGTGGCCGCGCGGGATTGGGCATTTTTGCGACATTTGTCGAGCGTGCAGATAGCGCGCTCATGCTTCGTCCTGCGTCTCGGCATCAAGGGCAGCGAGGACAGTTTCGGCGGTGAGAGTTTCATCGGCAGACTCGCCGCTGTGCGTCCCCCACTTGCCGATCGGTTTGCCGGGATGTGTGGCAGTGTGGATGGCCTTGAGCTGGTGCACCGATACCTGAGTGTAGATCTGGGTGGTGGAGAGTCCGGCATGGCCAAGTGCGGATTCCGAATTGATGCCGCCCATCATTCCGAGGAATTCCCGCCCGGGAGTCCGATCTGATCCCGCCCACCATTCCGATTAATGCCCGTCCACTATGTGGGTGCTCGGCCTTATCGTTGGGACCATGCTTTTTGGCAGATTTAAGTGGGTTATTAGGGTGAGGCCTGGGGCATATCGGCCTGTTTGGTTTTTGACCCCCTGACGCGGTTTTTCATGCACGCGGGGCTGGTGGCTAAATAGATTATGGTGCGTGTGCAGGGTGCGCGGGCGTGGCGGTTGGAGCCGTGGCGAGGCCGATATTGGCAGATAGGCGAGTGCAGTGCGGGGCATAGGCCGACGGTTTGACCTATGCCGCGCTCGCGTTCAGCTCGCCCATGCCGGTTAGCCGTATGACGCCGCTGCCGGGAAGCTCGACGCGCAGTTCGAGCGTGCCCCCTGCAGCCTCCACGAACCGGCGCAGCGTCGAGAGATAGAGGTCAGTCTGGCGCTCGATCTTGACGATGGCGGGCTGCTTCACGCCAAGGCTCTGGGCGATCTGCTCCTGGCTGCGCGCGGCAAGTTTGCGCAAAGCCTTGAGGCCCTCGACCTCGGCATGAAGCTCGGCGGTGCGCGCTTTGATCCGGGCCTGACGCTCAGCGGGCATGGCAGCCATCACCTCATCAAGTGTACGGCCCAAAACACTGGGTTTGGTGTCGGGCTTTTGCGCCTTTGCCTTGGGTGTCGTCATCGCGCTTATCCTTTCAACGTTTCCAGGTGATCGGCAAAGCGGCTGTCTGCCTTGGCGATCAGAGCCTTGTAGAACCGCTTTTGCGAGGTCCCCGCCTTGTCGCCCGCCACAAGAACGATAGCCTTGCGGGTAGGGTCGAACGCGAACGCCACGCGCCATACCCCGTCAGCAGCGGTAAAGCGCAGTTCCTTCATATTGGCATAGGCTGAGCCTTCAAGCGTGTCGGCATGCGGCCTGCCCAGCAATGGGCCCTGAAGCTGGAGCAACCCTGCTGCAGCAGCAAACGCATCCTGCACTTCAAGCGCCAGTTCGGTATATTCGGCTTCGAACGCCTGATGGAACACAACCCGCCATTGCATAGCACTATATAACCTTCATGTTATTATTTGTCGAGGGGGATATTGGGCTGCTATGCTACGCATCGAGCCAATAAATTAGATACAAATCAGATACACAGCTCGCGCACGGGTGCATGACGGTTTTTCGCCACTTTTGGAGCGTGCTATTGTGGTGCGTTTGGGCCCGATGGTATCGAAACTGTCGGTTTTCCGGCATTTATCGAGTGTGCGGCTAGCGCGCTCACCGCCGCAGCCCCTGTAAGACAATTAGCGCCAAATAGCTTATCCTGCATATCGATAATTGGTGTGCTTTACACCTCTTCCTCGGCCTCGGTATCGAGCGTGGCAATGAGGATATCGGGATCGCTGGGCGGTTCGTCGGGGGCGAACTGGCCCTTGGCAGCTATCGGCCGCCCTGGATGCGTCGCGCTGTGGATGGCCTTGAGCTGGCGCACCGATACCTGGGTGTAGATCTGGGTGGTGAAGAGTTCGGCATGGCCGAGCATGGCCTGGATGAACCGGATGTCAGCCCCGTTTTCGAGCATCAGTGTCGCAATGGTGTGCCCGAACAGATGGCGCGAGCCGCGCTTGCCGGTCTATGTGGCGTCGATGGTTTCGTGGACCATAGGCATCAGCCGGTTGCGCGCGAACGGCGCGCCAAGGGTTGTCAGGAAAACGTTGCCGTCGTCGGGACCACTGGCAAAGTTCCGCCCTGATGTTCTGTGCGGAGTCCGACGATAGGTCGATTCCCTATCCCCTTACGGATTCCCCAATTATCGGCACGAGCGGCACTGCTTTGCACCAACTCGCCGTTGGTTGCGTAGGTTCCGCCAACCGTTCCCCTTTCTGCGGCGGCGTTGCAGGAAGAACAGGGTCAGCCAGCAAGCGCCTGACGCAACACGCGATGCCATGCGGCCAGGCGCGACCCGGCATCGCTGGCCGCCGGAGTCCAACGCCGCTCGGCGCGCCAGCGCGTACCGAAATCCGCCGCGTCGGCGAACATGCCGGTGCCGATCCCTGCAAGTGCTGCCGCGCCGAGCGCGGTGGTTTCATGGCTGGCCGGCATTTCGACGGGCGTGTCGAGGATGTCGCTCAGGAACTGCGCGAACCAGCTGTTCTGCGCCATGCCGCCATCGATCCGCAGCGCAGCGGGCTTCGACGCGCCGTCAGCGGCCATCGCGTCGGTCAGGTCGCGCGTCTGAAAAGCAATGCTTTCGAGCGTTGCGCGGACGAGATCGGCAGCCGTTGTGTCGAGCGTCAGCCCGTGTACCGAGCCGCGCACTTCAGCCCGCCAGTGCGGCGCGCCGAGGCCAACGAACGCCGGAATGACGGTGACCCCGTGATTATGATGGGCGGCGCGGGCAAGTTCTTCGGTCTCGGCAGCGCTGTCGACCAGACAAAGCTTGTCGCGCAGCCATTTCACCGCAGCGCCGGCGACAAAGATCGAGCCTTCGAGCGCATAGGCGCGGTCGCTGCCGATCTCATATGCGGGCGTCGTCAGCAGGCGGTGCGTCGAGGCGCAGGGTTCGCCCGTGTTCATCAACATAAAGCAGCCGGTGCCATAGGTTGACTTGACCATGCCAGGACTGAAACACGCTTGCCCGATCAGCGCAGCCTGCTGGTCGCCGGCCATCCCCAGGATCGGGATCGCTGCCCCGAACAACGCCGGCTCAGTGTCGCCAAAATGATGTGCGTTCGGATACACCTCAGGCAGCAGGCTCGCTGGTATGCCGAAGAGCCGCAGCAGGTCCGCATCCCACTGCCGCCGGTGAATGTCGTAGAGCATCGTGCGGCCGGCGTTGGTCCAATCGGTCGCATGAACCCGACCCCCGGTCAGCCGCCAGAGCAGGAAGCTGTCGATCGTTCCTGCCGCCAGTTCTCCCGAGCCGGCTCTCGCACGTGCCCCGGGGACGGTGTCGAGCAGCCACTTGATCTTGGTCGCGGAAAAATAGGGATCGAGCAGCAGGCCGGTCTTGGCCTGAACCATGGGCTCGACCCCGTCGGCCTTCATGGCCGCGCAAAGATCCGCTGTGCGTCGGTCCTGCCAGACGATCGCATTGTGAATGGGGGCGCCTGTCGCGCGATCCCAGATAACGATGGTTTCGCGCTGATTGGTGATGCCGATGGCGGCGGGCAGGTCGTCGCCGATCACTTCCCGCGTTACTGAAACTGTCGATTTCCAGATGCTTTCTGCGTCGTGCTCGACCCAGCCAGGCTGTGGATAAATCTGGGGAAACTCCTGTTGAGCGACTTGTAACGGGACGCCGTCGCCAGAGAAGCGGATCGCGCGGCTTGATGTCGTGCCCTGGTCAATCGCCAGCAAGGTTTTCGTCATTTCCCCTCCAGATAGGCCGCAACCCGTGCTTTCTGCACGTCGTCCATTGCGAGCCCCGTCTTGCTTCGCCGCCAGATCACGTCCTCGACCGAATGTGCCCATTCATGGCTGGTCATCCAGTCGATTTCGCGTGCGGTCAGACCTCCGCCAAATTCTTCGCCCATGTCATCGGCGGTGCCGATCATGTCGTAGACCATCGTCCCATAGGCGCGGGCCAGGCGCAGCGATTGTTCGTCCCCCAGGAAGGGATAGCTGCGGCGAAGCTCGAGCAGAAAACTCTCGAAGTCGCGCAGGTCACCGCCGGGAAAGCGCGCATCGCGGGTGGCCGTGGAAGGGTGGCCAAGCTTGCCCAATGCTTCCTCTGCCAGATGTCGCGCGGTCGTGATCTTGCCACCGAACACGCTCAGCAGCGGCGGGCCGTTCTCATCGAGCTCGAGGACATAATCGCGGGTCACCGCTTTTGCCTCGCTTGCGCCATCGTCATAAAGAGGGCGCACACCCGAATAGGTGCGCACGACGTCGCCAGATCCCAACTGTCGCTTGAAATAGCGGTTTGTGGCCGCGCAGAGATAGTCGATCTCCTCGCCCGAAATCTTCGCGTCCTCGGGCTTTTCGACCGGCACGTCGGTCGTGCCGATCAATGTTGTATCGTTGGCATAGGCGATGGCGAAGACGATGCGCTTGTCGGGCTGTTGCAGCATATACGCCTGATCGCCGTCGAAGATTTTCGGTACGACAATGTGGCTGCCTTTGATCAGTCGTACGCCGCTTCGGGCATTGGCGCCGGTGAGCGCCAGCGCTTCGGCGACCCACGGCCCCGCTGCGTTGACCAACGACTTGGCGGTGACCGTCCGGCCGTCGGATAGGGTGGCATTCCACACATCGCCGTGACGCCGGGCCGTCGCGAGTGCGGTCCGCGTGACAATCTCGCCACCGTGGCGCTGCGCGTCGAGCGCATTGAGAATGACCAGCCGCGCATCGTCGACCCAGGCATCGGAATAGACGAAGCCTTTGCCGGGTCGTTTGAGCGGCGCCAGATAGCCCGTGTCGCTTGCCTTTAGCGCCCGCGAACGGGGCAGGGTAATGCGCCCGCCGATCGTATCGTAAAGCAACAGTCCAAGCCGCACGAGCCACCACGGCCGCACGGCATTTTCGTGCGGCAGGACAAAGTGCATCGGGTAGATGAGGTGCGGCGCTGCGCGCAGCAGTCGCTCACGCTCCTGAAGTGCCTCGCGCACCAGCTTGAACTCGTAATATTCGAGATAGCGCAGCCCGCCGTGAATGAGCTTGGTCGAGGCCGAGGACGTATGCGCCGCCAGATCGTCTTTTTCGACGAGCAGCACCGACAGGCCGTTCAGCGCTGCTTCACGCGCGATGGCGGTGCCGTTGATGCCGCCGCCAATGATGAGAAGGTCGTATGTCATCGCTGTCATGCGCTTTAGCGTTTGGCCCTGCCGCGCCAAGTGCCTATCGCAGCTTATGCCAAAACGTCTTCCCAACGGCCTGCCCAACCGCGACCAGATCCTCGCCTTCATCGCCTCGTGCGAAGTGCCTGCAGGAAAGCGCGAGATCGCCAAGGCCTTTGGGCTTCACGGCAACGACAAGATCGCGCTGAAAACCCTGCTCAAAGACATGGCCGACGAAGGGCTGATCGACAGCGGACCTGGTCGTGCGTTCCACAAGATGGGCGGGGTTCCCAAGGTCACGGTGATGCGCGTGGTGGATATCGATGGCGATAGCGTGATCGCGACGCCCGATAACTGGCAGGCGGAAGGGGTGACGGCGCCACGACTGCGCGTCATCGAGCGCTCGAAGCGATCGGCACTCGGCGTTGGCGATCGGTTTCTCGGCCGGACGGAAGAGCGCGGGGCAGGGCATGTCGTCCACCCAATGAAGAAACTGGCGCGTGGGGAGGAATTGTTGCTGGGTGTCGTGCGCCGCGAGGGCGAACGTCATTTCCTGAAGCCGGTCGACAAGCGTGAACGCCACGACACAATAATCGCTGACTTGGGCGATGCACGGGAGGGAGACCTTGTGCTCGCCGAAAAATCGGGTCGGCCACCACGGATTGTCGTGCGCGTCACCGAAGTGCTCGGCGATCCGTTTGCGCCGCGCGCGTTCAGCCTGATCGCCATTCATAAACATGGCATTCCTGACTGCTTTAGCGAGGAGACGATTGCCGAGGCGCACAAGGTTGCAAAAACTGCGCTGGGCGCCGACCGCGAGGACCTGCGCCACCTGCCCATCGTTGCGATCGACCCCGCCGACGCGCGTGACCATGACGACGCGGTGTGGGCCGCACCTAATGATGAGGGGGGATACGACGCCATCGTCGCGATCGCCGACGTGTCATTCTATGTGCGGCCGGGTTCGCACCTCGACCGTGAGGCAAAAAAGCGCGGCAACAGCGTCTATTTTCCCGACCGCGTCGTCCCGATGCTGCCCGAGGAGCTGTCCGCGGACATGTGTTCGCTGAAGGAAGGGCAGGACCGCGCAGCGCTGGCCTGCCATATGAAGATCGAAGCGAACGGGAAGGTTTCCGGCTGGCGCTTCACGCGCGCCGTGATCCGGGTGGCGGCGAACATTGCCTATGAGCAGGCACAGGCGCGTATCGACGCGGGCGACGCACCCGAACATCTGACACACCTCTGGTCGGCCTGGGCGCTGCTGGCCAAGGCCCGCGACGCGCGCGAACCGCTTGCCCTCGACCTGCCGGAACGCCGTATCGTGCTCGATGAGGCAGGCCGCATCATGAGCGTGGCCGTGCGCGAGCGGCTCGATGCCCACCGGCTTATCGAGGACTTCATGATCGCGGCTAATGTCGCGGCGGCCAAAGCGCTCGAAGCGAAAAAGTCGCCGGTCATGTATCGCGTCCATGAAGTGCCGGGCCGCGAAAAGCTGGTGGCGCTGAAGGACTATCTGAAGACCTTCGGCGTGGAATTTACGCTGGGTCAGGTCATCATACCGGCGACGTTCAATCGCCTGATCAAGCTCGTGGGGGATGCCGAGCACAAGGCACAGGTGATGGAGCAAATACTTCGCACCCAGACACAGGCCTATTACGGTCCTGCCAACGCAGGGCACTTTGGCCTGTCGCTGGGCAGCTATGCGCACTTTACCTCGCCAATCCGTCGCTACGCAGACCTGATCGTCCACCGCGGGCTGGTTCGGTCGTTCGGGCTGGGCGAGGGTGGGCTTACCGAGGATGAGGCGGGCCGTATGTCTGTGCTTGGCGAAGCGATCAGCCAGGCCGAGCGGCGCGCCATGGAAGCTGAACGCGAGACGATCGATCGCTATGTCGCGGCATTCCTGTCGACGCGCGTGGGCGAAGTGCTCGACACGCGGATCACAGGCGTTGCGAGCTTCGGCTTTTTTGCGACGGTCGAGGGCATTGGTGGAGACGGGCTCGTGCCAGTGTCGACGCTGGGCGACGATTATTACCGGTTTGACGAAGGCGCGCGGACGCTCACGGGTGATGCGACGGGCACGGTTTATGCCGCAGGCCAGATGATGAAGTTACGCCTCGCTGAAGCCAGCCCGATCAGCGGCGCTTTGCGCTTCGAACTGGTGGAGGGAGGGTCGAATAGCGGTTCCCGACCGCCCAGGCCCCACAAGCCCATGATGGGGCGGCGGGGCCGACCGGCAAACATCCGGCATCAGGGGCGGCGGCGCTAATCCTCCCGCGCGAAGGTCAGTCCGGCATGCGCGACCAAGCGCTCAATCAGGGGGCGGCCCATGATCGCGCCCGGTGTCCAGAATCCACCCGCAGCGTCGGTTTCTGACAGCAGCATCGCGGCCTCTGCAATCATCTTGCTGGTCGAACCATAGCCAGGGTCGCGATCGCCCTTGACCACGGCCTTGCGGGTTTTGCCGTCCGGCCCCTCAGCAATGAACACGATCTCGTAAAAGCCAGTGTCGCGCTCTTCTTTGGATGGGCCTTCGCCAGGCTTGGGACCCTTTGAGTCGCTCATGGGATTCATCTTGGCAATGGTTTCGGCCATAGCCTTGCCTGCGTCGCCGATGCTGGTGAACAGCATTTCGTCGTATTTGAAGTCTTCGCCATAGGGATGGCCAAGCAGCGCGTTGGTGCGGTGGACGTTCTTTGTGTTGATCGGTGCCATGATGAAAGGTGCCGCCCACATGCCGGTAGCTTTGTCATACTCGGGCATCAGGCCCAGCGGTTGCGACGGCCCTTCGAACCCTGGCGTCAGCGCGAACGGGTTCTTGAGCAGGCCGATAACGGAAAGGTTCTTGGCGGCGGCGGCCATCGTCGCTTTCATGCTCGCGGCCGTTCCGCCGGAGAACGTGCCCTGCATCTTGCGCACGCGGCCTTTGATCCGGGGCGCTGGGGCACCAGCCTCGGCGGTCACAATATCTTGCAAATATAAAACACCCAGATCGAACGGGATCGAGTCGAAGCCGGCGCTGAAAACGATGCGCGCACCGCTCGCCTTTGCGGTTTCGGCGTGTGCGTCGATCATGTGTCGCATCCACGCGGGTTCGCCACAAAGGTCGACATAGGCCGTGCCAGCCTTGGCGCAGGCGGCAACCAGTTCATTGCCATAGAGTTGATAGGGGCCGACTGTCGTCAGCACGACTTCGGTTCTCGCGCACATTGCTGCGAGCGAAATTTCGTCGGTTGCGTCGGCGACGATAAGCGGTGTGTCGGCAGGCGCAGCGATCAGATCGCGCACTTCGGCCAGTTTATCGGCGCTGCGTCCGGCCATTGCCCAGCGTTTTCCGCGCGCATTGGCGATCAGATATTCCGCAACCAATCGCCCTGTAAAGCCCGTCGCGCCGTAGACAACGACATCGAATTCCTTGGCCATAATCCGCTCCCTACGCTGTGCTTTTGCCTTCGATGCCCTGCCCGCTGCGGGTCGGCAAGGGCCGTGCGCTTCTTCCACGAACCAGAGTGCAGATAATTCACTTCACAAAATTGAAACTTTAATGTCATCTAACTGTCATTAATTGAACCAGGAAGGATGACTGATGATTAAATTCCTTGTTACTCCGTTGCTTGTCGTAGCGTCACTGCCCATCGCGGCAGTGGCGGCCCCTGTGGATAATTATGCGGCGCAGCCCATTGCCGCCGCAAGCTATGACGTCGCCATGGCGAAGCTCGAACATGTGGTGCGCGAAGACGCGTTCGATGAGACGGCACTGCTCAATTTGGCGCTCGTTTACCGGCACAAGGGCCGGGTCAGCGATGCGACAAAGCTTTATCGCCGCGTGCTGGCGCGCGATAATGTTTTGCTGGACACATTCGACGGCAAGCCGCGCTGGGCCCATGATGTCGCCCGTGCTGGCTTGGGCACGATGATAACCTTCGCGTCGCGCTAGGCCGCGGCCGTTCTACAATTTGGGCAG
>JBMOGG010000034.1:0-21598 GCA_049318505.1 Sphingomonas sp.
GAGGATGCCGCGGTCCGCCTTGAGCGGCTCACAAAGCAGGTGGCCGAGGCCATGGGATCCTGGTCAATGGGCCCAGTTGTCGCCGCCTATCAGGCGATGCGCGGCGTCGCGCTCATTACCGCTGTCACCGCGATCCCGCGAGAGATGGCCGCCTTCCTTTGGGCGATGGGTCACGAGATCGCTCCCACAACGCCGGCGTGAATGGCGATCGTCAACAAACCGCAAAAGCAGAGCCCCAACTCTAGACCTTCTGCTGATGTGCATAATTGAGGATAGGGCCCTGATGGAGAACCCTCGAGGCCGCTTTGTGGCAGACTAAGAGCCCACTTTCGACCAAAAGACCAAGGCAGCTCCAGACGAACCTAGCCAAATGCGGCAGCCAACCCGCGCATCAGTTTATGTCAACCGTTGTCGAAAGCCCCGCCCTTCACTTTTGCACACAAGCTTCGAGACTTTGCTTCATCGATGGATGAAAGGATATCGTCATGTCCAAGGCTCTTGTAATCGAACCTAAGAGAGTTGCCCGACCGCGTTCGACGCCTGAGGTCGCATACACGGCCGTCTGCACGTGAAGAAGCAGGCGACGCACATCATTCCTGAGGGCACGATTGCCCTTTCCGCTGATATGCTAAATGGCGATCCCATGCCATGGTCTGCTAATCGGCAGCCGCCGGCCCGCACCTTTGGCGATTGACTTTACTCGGGACAATCAAGCGACTGATGGCGTACGAAACAGCAAAATTCATCCATATCGTCGGTGTAATCATCCTTGTCGGAAACGTCACCGCGACGGCGATCTGGAAATTCTTCGCAGACCGGTCTGGCGATAGTAAGATTGTCGGCTTTTCTCAGCGCTTGGTGACAGTTACCGACTGGAGCCTGACGTTCTGGGGCGTAATCTTGACGGTCGCCGGCGGATACGGTGCCGCAGCCATAGGTGGGATGAACCCGCTTTCAGATCGGTGGCTGGTCCTCGGACAAATTCTGTTTTTGCTGTCCGGGTTCATGTGGATCGCCATGCTCATCCCGCTGCAGGTGCGTTTAGCCCGAATGGCACGCCGGTTCAGGGATGGCGGACCGATACCCGGGGAATATGCCGTTGCCAGCCGAGCATGGTTCGTCGTGGGCATCATTGCTACCGTGCCGCTGATCGCTGCCATCTGGGTGATGATTGCGAAGCCTAACTGATGGGGACCAATCAGCACCCATCGACCGTTGCTTCTTCCCTTGGGCTGAAAATGGTCCGGGCAGGGTTGCCGTCATTCAGCCTTAGTCCTGAACCTGACGGTGGGCTTACGAGAAAACTACTTTTCGATCGTGAATGGCGACATTTAGCGCCGCGGTAGCTGCCGATCGGTCGCGTCGCGGCAAAGCCGCACCGTCGTTCCTCGCCAAGGCGAGGCCGGCCAGGCGTTCGCCCAGCCGGCGGTCGGCGCCGCTAACCGCCGGCTCGGTCTTACCAGCTACAATTCCGCCCCTTGTTCTGCGCCTGCAGCCACGTCATCAGCGGCTTGAAATAGGCGATCATCGACTTCCCGCTCATTTCGCGCGTCCCGGTGAATGCATGCAGGGCGTCAGGCCAGGGCTTGGACGCGCCCATCTCCAGCATTGCATTGAAGCGTTTGCCGACGTCCTTGTTTCCGTAGAACGAGCAACGATGCAGCGGCCCCGTCCACCCGGCCTGCTTGCACGCGGCCTCATAGAACTGGAACTGCAGCAGGCGGGCGAGGAAGTAGCGCGTGTAGGGCGTATTGCCGGGGATGTGGTATTTCGCGCCAGAATCGAAATTGGTCTCGTCGCGCGCGACTGGCGGGACGATGCCCTGATACTGGCGGCGCAGGTCGGTCCATGCCGCGTTGTAGGTGGCGGGCTTGATCGCACCCGAAAAGACCCCCCAGCGCCACTTGTCGACCAGCAGGCCGAACGGCAGGAACGCGACCTTGTCCATCGCCTGCCGCAGCAATAGGCCTATGTCCTTGTCCGCCGACGGCACCTTGGCGGGGTCAAGCAGGCCGATCTGCACCAGATATTGTGGCGTGATCGATAGCGCGATCGTGTCGCCGATCGCTTCGTGAAACCCGTCGTTGGCACCGTTCAAATACAGATATGTCTGCTTGTTGTACGCCCTTTGGTAGTAGTTATGGCCGAGTTCGTGGTGAATTGTGACAAAATCGTCGCCTTTTACCTTGATGCACATCTTGATGCGCAAATCGTCCTTGTTGTCGATGTTCCAGGCACTGGCGTGGCACACGACCTCGCGGTCGCGCGGTTTTTCGAACTGCGAGCGGTCCCAGAACGTCGTCGGTAAGGGGGCAAAGCCGAGCGACGCGTAAAAGCCTTCGCCGGTCTCCACCATCTTGAGGGGGTCGTACCCCTTGGCGACGAGCAAATCGCCCATGTCGAAGCCGAGGTCGCCTGCCCCTTTGGGGGCGACAACGTCATAAATATTGCCCCATTCCTGTGCCCACATATTACCGAGCAGGTCAGCGCGGATCGGGCCGGTCTTGGCCTGCACCCCGTCGCCATATCTCTCGTTGAGCTTGGCACGCGTGTAGCAGTGCAGCTGGTCGTAGAGCGGCTTGACCTCGCCCCATAGCTTGTCGGTCAGCGCCGCAAATTGTTCGGGCGTCATGTCGTAGCCGGAACGCCACATCGCCCCCACGTCGCTGTAGCCGAGTTCCTTGGCGCCCTGGTTCGCGATCTCCACCATGCGGGCATAGTCGTTCTTCATCGGGGCGCCGACGTTGGTGTGCCAGCTGACCCACATTTCCTTGAGCTCGTCGGGATTACGGTCGGTTCCCATCGCCGCTTCGATATCCGAGCCGTTGACTGGCTGCCCCCTCAGCGTTCCCTTGCCCTTGCCATAGGTCGAGTTCAGCCGCGTCGCGATCGTATTCAGCTCCGTTGCGGCATTGGGTGTTGACGGCGCAGGCAGGACAAGGCCGTTGCGCAGCAGGTCGAGCTTGCGCTTCGTGTCGTACGAAAGCCCGGCCACAGCGTTGAAGCGCGCGGCCCCCTTGGCAAAGCGCACGCCCATTTCCGTGCCTTCGGCGCCGACGCGCGCGTTCAGGGCATCGGTATCGTCAGTAATGTAGGTGTTGTTGACCCAGGCGACCTGCGCGCCAAAGACACCAAAATTGAACGCTTCTTTCTCTGCGGCAGCGACAAAGGCATCAGCCTCTGCAGATGTCGGTGTGGCGGCAGGCGATGGATTCTGTGCGAGGGCGGGCATCGCGATGGCCAGCGCCAGCGCAGAAACAAATATCGACTTCACAGCAACTTCTCCGCAAAATCTGTTATGTTCGCAGCTTGGGCCCGCGGCAGGGCGGAATCAAGCAGTCAGAAAATCCGTGATCGCCTGACCAAGCTCGGGCTTGGTCACGGCACTCATGTGCGCGCCGGGCGTCCGCACAAGGGTCGCGGCAGGCAGAATAGCCGCCAAGTCGTCCACCGATCCGTTGTCATCGTCTTCCGCGCCCGACAGAACCAGTGTCGGCATGGTGATGGCGCCAAGGTCTTCGACCGACGTGTCAACAAAAGTGTCGAGCAGCAACCGCAACGACTCCGAATCTCCCCGAGTCGTTTTGAGGAACGAATCGGCATTCCATTCGGGCGTGAACCTTTCGAACGTGCCCCGATTGTCGAGGATGTACTTGAAGTGTTCTGTCCGGGGTGTCGTGTTCGTCATGCCTGAAAGACCCATGCCAGACAGGATCAGACGCTGGGGTTTTGCCCCCCTGACCACCGCCCGGGCAACGGTTCGCGCGCCCAGCGAATAGCCCCCAAGATCATAGTCGGTGAGGCCGAGATGAGCGATCAGCGACAGGCAATCCTGGGTCAGCACGTCGACCGGAAACCCCTTTACTTCATGCGGTTTGGCGCTCTCACCATGCGCGCGAAGGTCGGGCATTACGACGCGAAAGTGATTGTTAACCAATAACTTGGCATGACCGTAACGGACCCAGTTCGTCTGCGCGTTCGAAAACAGGCCATGCAGCAGAACGACAGGCCGGCCCTCGCCGGCCTCATGCCAGGCGAGCCCGGTGCCATCGAAGCTGGCGAATCGGTTCAGTGTAAATTCGGGCATATCCATCGGCCGCACATACAAAAAAGGCCCCGGCATTGCCGAGGCCTTTTCATTATCCGATCTAGCGGTCGCCCGAGTTACCATCTCCGAAGAGCCAGTCCCAGAAACCGCGCGCCGGGCGATTTCCCTTACGCATTTTTGGTCTCCTGATCGTGCAAACGCTATGCGGTTGCGATTTATGGTTACCAAAAAGTTAATTGGTTAACAAGTCATTATCCTGTCGCGCGTTTCACCTCGGCGTCATCCGACGTGACTGTTGCAATGAAGTCGTCGAGCGACTGCGGCCGCCCGATGAAATAGCCTTGCGCCTCGTCGCAACCCAGGGCTGTCAGCAACGCCAGCGTCTCTGCCGATTCCACGCCTTCGGCTACAACCCTGCGCTTCAGGTCCTGCGCCATACGAATGATCGACGAAACGATGATCCTGTCACCCGGCTTTGTCAGCAGGGACTTCACGAATATCTGGTCAATTTTCACTTCATTCGCCGGGACGCGCTGCAGCGACTCGAGTGTCGAAAAACGGGTACCGAAATCATCGATCGACAAACCAAGACCTGCCTCGGTCAACTGACGCAGGTTTTCCGTAACGACTTCGTCATCAGCCGAAAGAAACACGGATTCGGTAATCTCGATCGTGAACATTTCCAACCGAAGCCCGAAATCGCGCGTCAGGCCGATGACGAAACGCGCGAAATCGGGGCGACGCAGGACCGGCACCGAGACATTGAGTGCCAACTTTAAATCGTTCATTCCTTGCAGTTGAACGGCATCACTCATGACCTGGCGGAAAACAAACTGGGTCAGCCGCTCAATGCGGTGATCGCGTTCGGCGACGGGTATGAATTCGCCAGGGCCGATGGCGCCCCGGTCGGGGTGCGTCCAACGGGCCAAAACTTCTGCACCGACAATATGGTTCGTGCGCAGATCGAGCTTTGGCTGGTACGCCACCCAGAATTCGCCATCTGCCAGGCCACGGTCGATCTCGCTGCCCAAAGCCAAATGCCAGGCCGCATCATCGCCCCGCGATGCGTCGTAGATCTTCCAGCGTGCGCCTTGTCGCGATGCCTCTTCTGCACAGAGCATGGCACTGCCGATCCGGCTCACCATGGTCCGTGTCCATTGGTCATCGACGCCGAAGGTGATGGCAACGTCAATCCGACGGTTGCCGACTGTTACAGGTTGCGAGAACAGCGCATGCAACCCGTCGAGATGTTCTGACATCAGATGCCGGTCCACGATCGGCGACAGCAGGTAATAGACGCCCTCATCGCCCTGGTAGACGGTCGTGTCGGTGTCGCCGACTTTCAGCCTGCTTACAATCTCGCTCGTGATGAGCGGTTCGACGTCCTTGGCGAAACTCGCGGTTATTGCAGCATGATTGTCGATGCGTGCAGCGATCAACGCGCGTTGCCGGAACGCAGTGACTTCACGCAAAGCCATGACATTAGGCAATCCGCTCGATTCGTGCGTCCGACTCTTGCGCCATCCGAAAGTAAGGCGCGCGTGTTGAACAAGCGTGATCCCAAAGAACAACATGGCGGGAGCGATGTCGATTGAGATGAGTTCGCTGTCCAGCAACAGGGGCAAAAAGAAAAGCGCGCCGATGCATGCGACCGCGACAATGCCCGCCGCGGCAACATGGCGCATGCGCAGCAGGATTATGCCCGCACCCAGCGCAGCCAGAAACGGATACACCCAGCCGAATTCGACGGGGATGCCACGCTTCAGGGTCTGCGCGCCGATTATGTGAGTGTAGACGCCCTGTACGCGCCCCTGCCCCGGAACGAAGGCACTGTCACCGAGCGCAAGCTCGCCAATTCCGACAATCACGTCCCGACCAGCGAGCTGTTCGCGTTTGACATTCCCTAACACCACATCGCCAAACGATACAGTCGGTACTGTCGAGCTTTGAATAGAAAAGTCGGGCCGGTAGCTCGTCAAGCGTGGCTTCGGCTTGCCAGAAAGGATGACGGATAACGCCGGAAACGGATCTCCGCGCATCGGACCCGAAACATAGAGCTTCGCTACTTGTCCAAGCGGATTGGACCAATGGACAAATGACCCGATTTCCACATGCTTGCGATAAGGTTTCGCAGGAAACATGGCTGTTTTGATGCGACCGCGCTCAGCGCTCAGGACGCCGGATCCAAAATAAATGGCGCCGCGATAGCGGTCGAGGGTTTTTACAAGCACGGCATTGTTCGCATCAGAATCTACGTTCGAAAAAGCGCGGTCGAATACGATTTTTCGCACGCCATTCTGCTTCAACTGTTCGATAAGGCGGGCATCGAAGGTTCGCGGCCAAGGATATCGGGTACCTAATTGTTCTTCGGTTTTCTGGTCGATGGAGATCATCACGATCGACCCATCTGCCGGCACATAGCGCAGGGAATAGCGCAAGCTGCGTGTGTAATCGTCAAGGGGGTCCAGGAACCCGGTTACGCCGCACAGGACCGAAGCCAACAGCGCATAACTCACGATGCGCACGCGCGGCGCGGCGCGGAACCGCTCCCACAGGCGACGAAGCGAAAACTGCGTCATCAAGCGGGGTCCGCCAGCGGCAGGATCGGGCAATCGGGTCGGGCCATGGTCGGTCGGAGTTTCCTCGTGCCCGACAGCGCTACCCCACAGGATACGAAAAATTGGTTAGCAAACGCCCGATTTTGTTAAGTATCCGAAGAGGATCTCACTTCAGTTCGCGGGCCACGGTCTTTCGTGTGCTCGCGCCATAGGGAGGTTTCAGCCCCGCAAGCTTGGCAACATCGATCCGCGGCTGGCTGTAGATGCTCTTGGCATGGCTGAACGTCTTGAACCCGTCCTGGCCGTGATAGCTGCCCATGCCCGACGGACCGACGCCGCCAAAGGGCAGATCCTCCATGCTGACATGGAAGATTACGTCGTTGACGGTGACGCCGCCCGAGATCGTGCGCTCCATCACGCGTCGCTCCTCCGCCGCGTCGGTGCCGAAATAATAAAGGCCCAGCGGACGGTCATGGGCATTGACGTAGCCGATCG
This sequence comes from Sphingomonas sp., assembly GCA_049318505.1. Classification (GTDB taxonomy): domain Bacteria; phylum Pseudomonadota; class Alphaproteobacteria; order Sphingomonadales; family Sphingomonadaceae; genus Sphingomonas_O. The sequence continues at coordinate 7,102 of JBMOGG010000034.1, forward strand.
CCTCATCGGTGCTGGCCACGCTCTTGATCGGCAGGATCGGCCCGAAAATCTCTTCCTGCATGACCGTCATGTCGTCGGTCGGGTTGCGCACGAGATACAGGGGCATCTTGTTGCCGTTCGACGCCGCAAAATCCTCATTGGCAGGGTTGATCTCGATCACCTCCCCGCCCTTGGCCCGCGCATCGTCGAGATAGCCGCGCAGGCGGTCACGGTGGCGGGCATTGACAACCGAGGTATAGTCGTCGTTCGTCAGCAATGTGGGATACATGACCGACACGGCCTTGGTCATCTCGCCGATCAGCTCGTCCTCGCGGTCCCTGGGCACCATTAGATAATCGGGCGCCAAGCAGATCTGGCCAGCATTCATCATCTTGCCGATGGCAATGCGTTCGGCGGCCCGCTTCATGTCCGCCGAACCGCCGATGATCACCGGCGACTTGCCGCCCAACTCCAGCGTCACCGGGGTAAGGTTATCGGCTGCCGCATGCAGGATATGCTTTCCAATGCCAGTCGCCCCTGTAAAGATCAGGTGATCGAAGGGCAGCTTGGCGAAGGCCTGCCCCACTTCAGGTCCGCCACTGAAAAACGCCAGCTCGTCTTCGGCAAAGAAGTTGGGCGCGACGCTCTCGAACAACGCCGCGGTCACGGGCGTGAATTCCGACGACTTGACCATGGCCCGGTTACCGGCGGCAAATATGCCCGCCAGCGGTGCCATCGTCAGCTGTACAGGGAAATTCCAGGGTGAGATCACGCCGACGACGCCCTTGGGCTGAAATTCGACCCGCGCCTTTGCCCCCAGCAGGCCGAGCGGAAACTGGACGCTGCGCTTTTCCGGCTGCATCCAGCGGTCGAGGTGCTTCAGGGCCTGCCGCGCAGGTGCAATCGACGCGGCGATATCGGTCAACATCGACTGCGCACGGCTGCGATGGCCGAAATCCTCGGACATCGCAGCGGCAAAATCCTCGCCATGCGCCTTCATCATGGACATACACCGTTTCAACCGGTCGCGCCGGGCCGCGGCCGAGACCGGAAGCTCGGCATCGAACGCCGCGCGCTGGCGCGCCCGAACATCGCTGAGCCTTTGGACGGTTGCCGCAACGCTGCCTGAACACATATCGATATCGCCCATTTTGCTCTCCTGCGGGATCCGCTTCAATGAATACGAATGTCGGTTTTCGTCGCCATTCGCAACTGGATCCCTGCGCCTTGCGGAACAGGGCGCGGACGCTAAGGCTGCCGTAACGGAAAGCAGGGAGTTCGACGTTGCCGCAGTCCTTCGAGACAATCGTGATTTTCGGGGCAACGGGTGATCTTGCACAACGGATGTTGTTCCCGTCGCTCTACAATCTTGACGCTGACGGTCTGCTGGCGAGCGGCCTGCGCATTCATGGTGCTGCCCGTTCAAAGCTCGATGACGCCGCGTTTCGCGATCAGGTCGCAGTCGCGCTCGCCAGCCATTTGCCGGATGGGCGCATCGATGCAGAGATCAAGGCGCGGTTCCTCGACCGGCTCGGCTATTGTCCGGTCGACGTCGACACACGCGGCGATTTCGAATGCCTCGCGGCAAAGATCGGCCCGAACCGAGACGCCGGGGTGGCCTTCTATCTTTCGACGCCGCCCTCACTCTTCGCACCCGTCGTCGCGGGCCTGAAAGCCGTCGGGCTCACGGGGCCCGCAACGCGCGTCGCGATGGAAAAGCCGATCGGGCACGACCTGCCGTCGAGCCGTGAAGTTAATGCGGCCGTGGCACATGGTTTCGACGAGGAACAGGTGTTCCGCGTCGATCACTATCTCGGTAAGGAAACGGTTCAGAACCTGCTCGTGCTGCGCTTCGGCAACATGCTGTTCGAGCCGTTGTGGAATTCGCAAGGCATAGAACACGTCCAGATCACAGTCGCCGAAACGGTCGGGTTGGAGGGGCGCGTCTCCTATTACGACGGCGTCGGCGCGTTGAGCGACATGGTACAGAACCATATGCTGCAGCTCCTCGCGCTTGTCGCGATGGAGCCACCAGCAAGCTACACGGCCACCGCCGTGCGCGACGAAAAGGTAAAGGTGCTGCGCTCGCTGCGCCCGCTCGACGATGCGACCGCCAACAGCCACAGTGTCAAGGGGCAGTACCGGTCGGGCGCCATCGACGGCAAGCCTGTCGCCGGTTACGCCGACGAATTGGGCAAGCCATCAGACACCGAAACCTTCGTCGCGGTGAAGGCGCATCTCGACAACTGGCGCTGGAAAGGCGTGCCCTTCTATCTGCGCACCGGCAAGCGCCTGCCTATGCGGCATTCCGAAATCCTCATCCAGTTCAAGGCCGTGCCGCATTCGATCTTCAGCGGGCGGGGCCCCGGCCTTGAAGCGAATCGCCTGCTCATCCGGTTGCAGCCGAATGAGGGCATGTCGCTGTCGATCATGACCAAGGAACCCGGTCTCGACCGGGGCGGCGTTGCACTGCGCGAAGTTGAACTCGACGTGTCGCTCACTGCCGCGTTCGAAGGGCAACGACGCCGCATTGCCTATGAACGTCTGCTGCTCGACCTGCTGGAAGGCGACACGACGCTGTTCGTGCGCGCCGACGAGATCGAGGCGGCATGGACCTGGGTCGATTCGATCCATGATGCCTGGCGCGCCGCCGGCGTCACGGTAAAGACCTATATGGCGGGCACCTGGGGCCCTTCGGCCTCGATGGGGATGATCGAGCGCGACGGGGCGAGTTGGCACGAGGGGATGCAGTAGATGAACCCCGTCGTCGAGGCCGTGACCGAGCGCGTCTTCGAACGCTCGAAGGCCACCCGCGACACCTATCTCGACCTGATCGCGCGGCAGCGCGACGAGGGCACCAACCGCCATAATCTCGCCTGTGGTAACCTTGCGCACGGGTTTGCGGCATCGGGCGAAGACAAGGATGTCATCAAGCGCGGCACAGCGATGAACATCGGCATCGTCACCGCTTTCAACGACATGCTTTCGGCGCACCAGCCTTATGGCCGCTATCCCGAGGCGATAAAGCTCTATGCCCGCGAGGTTGGCGCGACCGCGCAGGTCGCCGGTGGTGTCCCCGCAATGTGTGACGGCGTGACACAGGGCCAGGCGGGCATGGACCTGTCGCTGTTCAGCCGCGACGTCATCGCGCTGTCGACGGCGGTCGCGCTCAGCCATGCAATGTTCGAAGGGGCGCTGCTGCTGGGCATCTGCGACAAAATCGTGCCCGGCCTGCTGATCGGCGCGCTGCGCTTCGGCCATCTGCCGATGATCTTCGTGCCGGGCGGGCCGATGCCATCGGGCCTGCCGAATAAGGAAAAGGTCCGCATCCGCCAGCTGTTCGCCGAAGGGAAAGTCGGTCAGGCCGAACTCCTCGACTCCGAAAGCGCGAGCTATCACGACGCAGGGACATGCACCTTTTACGGCACGGCAAATTCGAACCAGATGATGATGGAAGTGATGGGCCTGCACATGCCGGCGGCCGCGTTCGTCAATCCGGGTACGAAATTGCGGTCCGAACTTACGCGCGCTGCGACGCACCGCGTGGCTGACATCGGATGGGACGGCGAGGATTATCGCCCGCTGGGCCGGGTCGTAGATGAAAAGGCGATCGTCAACGCAATCGTTGGCCTGCTTGCGACGGGCGGGTCGACCAACCATGCCATCCACCTGCCCGCCATGGCACGTGCCGCGGGGATACAAATCGACTGGCAGGATTTCGATGAACTCTCGGCGGCTGTGCCGCTGATCGCACGCGTTTATCCCAACGGTTCCGGCGATGTGAACGATTTCCATAAGGCTGGCGGCATCGGCTATGTCGTCGGCGAGCTGTTGGGCGCGGGTCTGTTGCATGATGACGTGATGACGGTCGCGCGGCGTTCATTGTCCGATTATGCGGTGGAACCCACGCTGGTGGACGACGCCCTTGTCTGGCAGCCGGCACCATCCGAGCCACGCGATCCGTCGATGCTGCATCCGGTGGCTGATCCTTTCCTCCCCGACGGGGGCATGCGGCTGCTGCACGGCAATCTCGGCCGCGCGGTTATCAAGACGAGCGCCGTCCAACCCGACCGATGGACGATCGAGGCGCCATGTGCCGTCTTCGACCGGCAGGACGATGTGCTGCGCGCGTTCAAGGCTGGCGAGCTCGACCGCGATGTCGTGGTCGTCGTCCGCTTCCAGGGGCCCAATGCCAATGGCATGCCCGAATTGCACAAGCTGACCCCGGCGCTCGGCGTGTTGCAAGACAAGGGGTTCTGTGTCGCGCTCGTCACCGACGGCCGCATGTCGGGCGCGAGCGGCAAGGTGCCAGCGGCAATCCACGTAACGCCTGAGGCGGCCCTCGGGGGCGCGCTCGCCGCCCTTGAGAACGGCGACATCGTCCGGGTTTGCGCGGTGACCGGTGCGCTTTCGTCGCCTGCGGATCTGTCGGGGCGTGGTGTCGCCCCTCCCCCGCCCGCTGCCGAGGGCACGGGCCGGGAACTCTTTGCGTTCATGCGACACGGCGCAGACAACGCCGAGCGGGGCGCATCGGCCATGCTGACATCGGCTGGCCTGTGACCGAGGTCGTCGCGGTCGATATCGGCGGCACGCACGCGCGCTTTGCCATTGCTGAAGTCGCCGAAGGGCGCGTCCGCGCCCTTGGCGACCCCGTCACGTTCAAGACGGCCGAATATGCAAGCTTCCAGACGGCGTGGGAGGCATTTGCCGCTTCCCGCGGCGCGCCTCTGCCACGCGCCGCCGCCATTGCCATCGCCTGCCCCATTCGAGGCGACGTGCTGCAACTGACGAACAACCCCTGGATCATCCGCCCCGCCCTCATCCCGGAAAAGCTCGGGGTCGACACGCATGTGCTGGTGAATGATTTCGAAGCCGTTGGCCATGCCGTCGCGCAAGTAGATGGACCCCAGTTGCGGCACATCTGCGGGCCGGACGTGCCATTACCGCGCCATGGCATCACCAGCATTGTCGGCCCCGGCACAGGCCTTGGTGTCGGACAAGTTTTCTGCGCCGGCGACAGCTATCACGTCATCGCCTGCGAAGGTGGCCATGTCGACTTCGCCCCGCTCGACAGCATCGAGGATGCCGTGTTGGCCGACCTGCGCAAGCAGTTCAGGCGCGTTTCGGTCGAGCGCATCGTGTCGGGGCCCGGCCTCGCCGCGATCCACCGGGTGCTTGCGCGCCTGGAGGGCAAGCAGGCTTGGGAAGGTGACGACAAGGCGCTGTGGACTGCTGCACTTGAAGGCAGCGACAGCCTTGCCACCGCCGCACTCGACCGGTTTTGCCTCAGCCTCGGCGCAATTGCTGGCGACTTTGCGCTGGCGAACGGGCCGACCGCTGTCGTCATCGCAGGCGGCGTCGGCCTGCGTCTTGCCGACCATCTTGCGCAATCGGGCTTTGCCGAGCGTTTCGCGGCAAAGGGCCGCTTCGAGACACTGATGCGCTCAATCCCCGTCAAGCTCATCACCCATCCGCAGCCCGGTCTCTTCGGCGCCGCCGCCGCTCACGCGAGGGAACACACGTCATGAATATCACAGCCATCATGCAAACAGCACCGGTGATTCCCGTACTTGTGATCGACGACGTCGCCCACGCCGCACCCATTGCCGAAGCGCTCGTCGCGGGTGGCCTGCGCGTAGTGGAGGTGACGCTGCGCACGCCAGCAGCGCTCGACGTCATCGCCGAAATGGCGAAAGTCGAAGGCGCGATCGTGGGGGCCGGGACCGTGCTCAATACGGCCGATCTCGATGCCGCGCTCGCGGCAGGCGCGCAGTTCATCGTCAGCCCCGGCCTCACAGATCCCCTTGCCCATGCCGCGATCGCGAGCGGTATCGCCTTTCTGCCGGGCACGGCGAATGCCAGCGACATCATGCGCGGCCTTGACCTCGGGCTTAGCCGTTTCAAGTTTTTTCCCGCGATGGCCAGCGGCGGCCTGCCCGCGCTGAAGGCCCTGGCCGCGCCATTCGGCAAGGTACGTTTCTGCCCGACGGGTGGAATCACGCTGGACAAGGCGCCTGAATGGCTTGGCGAAGAGGCGGTGCTGTGTGTTGGCGGCAGCTGGATCGTCCCCAGGGGTACCCCCGACACGGCGCTGATCCGCCAAAACGCGGCAGCCGCGGCGGCGCTCACCGCATAAGCAGCCAGGCGGAAAAGGCCGCCGTTGCCAAGAGGGTCCCGAACGGCACACGCATGGTGGCGGTGACCGCCCTGCCCCGCAGCATAAGTATGAGCACGACCATGAGCCCGACGCCGCTTGCACCCAGCAGCACGAACGGCAGCACCTGCCACCCGAGCCAAAGGCCGATCGCGCCGAACAATTTGGGGTCGCCGCCGCCCAGACCCTCGCGCCCGCGTGCCTTGCGATAGATCCAGGCGATCGCCCAGAGCCCCGCAAAGCCTGCCAGCCCGCCGATCATCCGGTCCGCATAGGTGATGGAGGGGTCAGCCAGCCCCGACAGCAATCCTGTTGCCGCCAGCAGGAGAGTCAGTCGGTCCGGCAGCCAGAAATGGCGCAGATCGAGCACGGCCAACGTGATCAGCAGCCACCCGAACAGCGCACCGGTGCCGCCAGCCCATCCCGGCGCCACGGCCATCGCTGCGCCGCCGGCGACCGCGCACGACAGCTCCATCGCAGGATGCATCCGGTCGATCGGCGCAGCGCATGCTGCGCACCGGCCTCGCTGGCGCAGATAGGAAAGGAGAGGCACCAGCTTGAGCCAGGTCAGTGTGCGTCCGCACCCGTCACACGCAGACCGCCCGCCCAAGCCACGGTCATTGGGCCAGCGCAGGATAAGCGTCGACAGAAAGCTGCCCGCGATCAGTCCGGCCATCGCGCCAATCGCGATCGAGCTGGTTATCGGTAACAGGATCGCAGGAGTCAGGGCAGTTGCTCGTCCGCGGCAACGCCGAAAAGCTGCGTCGTCTGAATAAAGCCAGCCCTTCCCTGGACGTCCAGGTGACACCAGCCGTTCGCACATTGGCGGACGCTGCCGACCACGCCGGGCTCCGCACGCCACACGATCGGTGAGCCGGCCGCAGGCTTCTCACGCAGGGGGCGCACGTCGCCGATGACGAGAGCAGACCGCTTGTCGCTCAGCAGATTGGCCTGCACCCAGCCTTCGGCCCCGTCGGGATCCTGGATACGCCGCCATTCGGCGTGCTCTGCCTTGTAGGCCTTCACGACTTTCACCGGCAGGCCCTTGCGGCGGTAGAGCCAGTCTGCGGGAAAATTGCGGCCCGGTCCCTTGCGCATCATCACTTCGCCTGCATCCAGCGACGCCCAATAGGGCATCTTGCGTGCGGCCAATGCCGGCGAGGTGCCCGTCAGCAGCATGACCGACACGAGAACTGTAATCGATAAGCTCCGCACGGCTAATTGTCTCCTGTCCAGCGCGACCGCACAGACCTGCCAAATCCATGGCCATGCGACAAGGCCAAGCCTTTTGTTGAAGCCTTAACCCCAACCGATTAGCATGCGCCGACAAAGGAGCCTGGGGGGCCGATGAAACGTTCCGGAATCATGGTTGCCGTCGTAACGGCCGTTGCAGCAGCACCCGCCTTGGCACAGCCGATGATCGTGGCCGACAGCGGCGACAGCGCCTGGGTCATGGCGGCGTCGACCCTGGCCTTGCTGGCCATCCTGCCCGGCCTGGCGATGTTCTATGGCCGGGGACGTACCGGACCTACCGGAATCGCGCTTTTCAGCAGTATCGCCCTGGCGTCCTTGCTGTTCGCCATCATCGGCTACAGCGTCGCCTTTGCCGATGGCAGTCCTTTCCTCGGCGGCACGACCAACCTTATGCTGCGCAACCTGGCAGAACTGGTCGACGGGCTAACGATCTCGGAACCCGTCTATGTCGTCTTCGAACTGATGATGGCACTATTGGCAGTTGCGATCCTGTGCGCTTCGATCGGTGAAAAGGCGCGACCGACCTGGCTCGTGCCCTTTTCGGGATTGTGGCTGTTGCTGGTCTATGTGCCGCTCGCGCGCTGGACCTGGTCCGGCTGGTTGATTGATCTAGGCGTCATCGACTTCGCCGGCGCGCTTCCGGTGCACGCGGCGGCCGGCGTATCGGCCCTGGCCGTGTCACTCCTCATCCGCACATCTTACTCGACCGACGTCCAGCATGACTCGCGGCTGGCGATCGCCGGTGCCGGCCTGATCTGGCTTGGATTTCTAAGCCTGTTGGGGGCGGCTGCGCTGGGCGGCAGCGACGATGCCGCCACGGCCCTCGTCAACGGCCATCTGGCAGCCAGTGCCGCCGTCTTAACGGGTATGGCGCTCGAACGCATCGGCCACGGCCGGGTCTCGGTCTATGGGACAGCCAGCAACGCCATCAGCGGGCTTGCCGCAGCGACCGCCGGCGCCACGCTTATCGGCGCCGGGGGCGCAATGGCGTTGGGCGCGGTCGGCGCGGTCGCTGCTTTTGCAGCTTCGACACTTGTCAACCGGATCAAGCTGGGAAGTGAGGCTGCCGCCTTTTCGATCCATGGCGCGCCTGCGATTGCAGGCGCAGTTATCCTGCCGCTTTTCTTGTTGCCCGCGCTCGGCGGACCCGGCTTTGCCGAGGGAAACAACCTCATCACGCAATTTGCCGCACAGACCATTTCGGTCCTCGCGGTGGTATTCTGGGCTTCGGTCGTAACGGTGATAGCGGCGCTGTTGGTCTCCGTCGCAGCGCCAATCCGTCTGGCGAAAACAGCCTAGTCGCCCGTACGAATCCGGTCGACAAGCTGTTTGACCGTGGGCACGAACCCGTTCGAATAAAATGGGTCACGCTTGAAATTATACGCACCGTGCCCGGCAAAGACGAGGTTTTCGTCGAGCGGCCCGCCGTGGACGACGTCCTGCAAGGTCTTCTGGATGCAAAAGCTGCGCGGGTCGGCCAAATACCCAGTCGAATAGTCGTCGTGGTCCTTCCACGCAGAAAAACCGCAGTGCGACAGACAGCCCATGCAGTCAGACTGGTCCTTGCGGATCGTGTTCTTTTCCGGCGACGTTACAAACACCAAAGTATTGTCCGGCGTCTTCAACGCGTCGGTATACCCAAGCCCATACCATTCGCGCGCGCGGAGCAGGTCGCCCCGGGTCACCCAGAAACTCTTGCCCTTCACGCCCACGTCGAGTTGATGCGTGTGATCGCCTGCCATCTCGCCCGAAAACGCGATCTGCCGCTCGCTGCGCGCCTCGAGGTTACGCAGGAACGGGTTGCGGACGGCCGACGAATAAAAGCCGGTGGGCGAGAATTTGTGAAGCAGGATGTCGCCTTCTTCGAGCGTCATCAGCGCGTCCTTCCACCCTTGCGGGATCGGGCTTTCCTGCGTCAGCAGCGGGCGCGTGCCAAATTGAAAGGCGATGCTGCCGAGTTCAGGATTGTCGATCCAGTCCGCCCAGTCGCGCAAATGCCACACGCCGCCTGCCATTACGATCGGCGTCGAATCGGGAATGCCGCCTTCGCGCATCGTCTCGCGCAGCGCCTTGACGCGGGGATAGGGCTGCTCTGGCACGCGCGGGTCTTCGGCATTCGACAGGCCATTGTGACCGCCCGCAAGCCAGGGGTCCTCGTAGACCACCGCCGACAGATAGTCCGCTGCCTTCGAATAGGCGCGCTTCCATAGCGCGCGAAAGGCACGCGCCGAACTGATGATCGGCAGATAGCTGACGCCATAGGACGCACTGATTTCGGACAGCTTATATGGCATGCCGGCGCCGCAGGTGACACCCGCGACCATATGTTTCGTGCGCTCGAGAACGCCGTGCAGGATCGTCTGGGCGCCGCCCATTTCCCAAAGCACGTTGATGTTGATCGCGCCCTTGCCCCCGGAAATGTCATAGGCGCGCGTCACCTGTTCGACAGCGCCGTCGATGGCATAGGCGATCAGCTCCTGATGCCGCTCCGCGCGCGTCCGTGACTGGTAGACCTGTGGAATGATCTTGCCCGTCGGGTCATAGCTGTCGGCATTGACCGCACTGACCGTGCCGATGCCGCCGGCCGCAGCCCAGGCACCAGCGCTGGCGTGATTGGTCGCAGCGACACCCTTGCCGCCTTCGATCAGCGGCCAAACCTCGCGGCCCCGATACACGATCGGCGATATACCCTTAAACAAGCCGCATCTCTCCCTAGTTCAATTACGGCGGCTATAACGTCCCGGATGCAAAATGCACGCCAGTGCCGAGCGCCTTATCGTAGAGGCGCGCATAAGCAGCTACCATTGTCTTTTCGTCATAGGCGGCGGTTGCCAATTTCTGGTTCGCGGCGCCAAGCCGGGTGCGCAGGGCCTTGTCCGCGACGAGCTGACGCAGCGCGGCCGCCAGCGCATATTCGTCGCATTCCGCGACCAGCGGCAGCTGCTCGGGGGGAAGGATGACGGCAACGTCGCCGACATGCGTGGTCGCCACCGGCAGCCCTGCCGCCATTGCCTCGACCATCGCGATCGGAAATTGTTCGCTATCCGAAGACAAGGCGAAGATATCGAAAAGCCCGATGTACCTGTGTGGTTCGGGAAGGAAGCCGGGCAGGACGAGACGCTGTGTCACGCCCATCTCGCGCGCCTTGGCGGCGATCGCCTCCTTTTCCGGCCCCTCGCCGATGATGACGAGGCGCGTTCCGGGAATCATAAGCGCGGCCTCGACGAGCCGTGGCAGGTTTTTGACCGGGCGCAGGCCCGCGACAGTCCCGATCACGGTCTCGCCCAACTTCTTGCGCAGCCCCGGGATCGCGTTTGGCTTGGGCTTTGCCGCATAGCGCACCGTCTGGATGCCGTTGGGAATGCGGTAGACGCGCGCGGGCGGCTGCTTCCACGTGTTGAGCGCGATATCCTCGAGCGTTCCCGACGGCACGACGACGGCGGAGGCAGCGGGGAACGCCAGCCGCCGCATCAGCGTACGTTCCGGCTTCAGGCGCACGGCCTCGTCCGAGTTGAACCCATCCTCATGATGAACCAGCGGCGGCAGGACCTTCCCAAACATGCGCCGCGCCATCACCGCGTCCATCGCGCCCCAGTTGTAGGTCAGGATCAGGTCGAAGCCTCGCATGTAATCGGCGATGAGCCGATAACGCGCAACCGAAGGCTTTCCGGTCAGCGACGGCGTGTTTTCAGGAAAGCGCGTATCGATACCGCGCGCGATCGAGGCTCGGGCGTCGAGCGCACCCGGCACCGAGCTGATGATGGTATGGCGCGCAGCATCGCCAAAGGCGTTCATTAGCGCAACGGAACGGGCTTCCTTGCCGCCCAGCGAAAACGTCGAATGACAATGCAAAACATTAACGGGCATCAGGCGACCTCGGCAAGCAGCGCATCGATAGCGCCGATGGCTTCGGGCTCGTCGAGCACGGGCGCATGGCCGATACCAGGGACAGTGACAGTGCTTGCCTTCTGGAGTCGACCCTTCATGCGCTCGGCGGTTTCAGATGAGAGCAAGTCGGACAGGGCGCCCCGCACGATCAGGGTCGGCGTGTCGGCAAGCGCATCGACCGCAGGCCACAGGTCGATCCCCGCTTCACCTCCGGGCAGGCGGAACGGTTCGGCGATTTTCTTGTCATAGTCGGGCACGATGCGCCCATTGGCTGACAGGCGGTAGGTCCGCTTGGCCATTGTCAGCCAGTCGACCAGTTCATAGTCCGGGAACACCGTTGTATTCAGTTCCGCGATACTTCGTGCGGCATGAATCCAGGTCGGGAACGCCCCGCCCTTGCCCACATAGCTACGGATCCTGTCGAGGCCTGCCGGTTCGATCACGGGCCCCACATCGTTGAGCACGGCGGCGGCAATTCGCTCGCGTCGCGTTGCCGCCAACAACAGCGTGACGATGCCGCCAAGCGACGTGCCAATGGCGACGAAGCGGTCGATCTTCAGATCGGTCAGCAGGCGCTCAACATCCTGCACATAGGTCAGCGGAACGTAGGTCATTGCATCCTGGGCATAGCCGCTGTCACCGCGTCCCCGGAACTCGACCACGATCACGCGCCAACCAGCCGCCAGCCGCTTGGCGACGGTTTCGAAATCGCGCACGTTACGCGTCAGGCCGGGAAAGCAGATAATCGGGGGGCGGCCCGCGACAGCATCGCTACCGGCTGCATAATCGCGGTAGTGGAGCCGCAGCCCATCGTTCGACCACCAGTATCCGTCGACGAAATCCAAGACTTGATGCTCCGTTGCCCCGGCTCCATATCGCCGCATGGCCCTTGTACCGCAACCTTTGCTCCCGACCTTCGTCCCGGCACTTGCCATGCACGAAATCGCCGACTTCATTGCCGATCCCGTTTCGGCTGCCGATTTCCCCGAACACCGTCTCCGCTTTCGCAACGACCGCGCCGCTGCCGAGGTAGGGCTCGCAGCCATGCCGGACGCAGCATGGGTTAATCATTTCGGCCGCTTTGCGCCGCTTCCGGGCTCGCTGCCGCAGCCCCTGGCGCTGCGCTATCATGGACATCAGTTCAGGGTGTACAATCCCGACATCGGTGACGGGCGCGGCTTTCTATTCGGCCAATGCCATGATGTCGCGGGTCGCCTCATGGACTTCGGGACCAAGGGGAGCGGGACAACGCCCTACAGCCGCTTCGGTGATGGACGGCTGACGCTAAAGGGCGCGGTCCGCGAGATCCTGGCGACCGAAATGCTGGAAGCGCTCGGCGTGCCGACATCGCGAACCTTCTCGGTCATTGAGACCGGCGAGAAATTGCACCGGGGCGACGAGCCTTCGCCAACCCGGTCGGCCGTGCTCGTCAGGCTTAACCATGGTCATATCCGTATCGGCAGCTTTCAACGCCTCGCAACGCTTGGCCGGAAAGAAGAACTGACGCGCCTGGTGGCTTATGCTTTGCACCATTATTACGGCGAGGAAATGGACGAGGATGGCCCCGTCCGGTTGCTGGGCCATGTGGCGCAGCAGACGGCACGCATGGCGGCTAGTTTCATGGCAGCCGGGTTCGTCCACGGCGTGCTCAATTCGGACAATATCAATATCTCGGGTGAGAGTTTCGATTACGGCCCGTGGCGCTTCACGCCGACGTTCGACACAGCATTCACTGCAGCATATTTCGACTCGGCGGGGCTTTACGCCTTTGGGCGGCAAGCGGAGGCGATCCACTGGGACGTCGTACAACTTGCCATTGCCCTCAGCGAGATCGCGCCGCCCGAGGCGCTGGCAACTGCGATGGACCGATTTGCTTCGGCCTACCACGCCGCCCTTGTCGACAAGATGCTGTGGCGGCTGGGAGTGATTCCAAAGGACGCCGCCGCAAACATCGCCCTCGTCCAGGCAATGGAATCGGCGCTCGTCTCTTCGCAACACCCACTGGACCGCTTCTTTTTCGACTGGCGCGGCGGAAACTTGCGGCATCCCCACGCGGCCTATGCCGGCGAGGCGTTCGCGGCGTTCCGTTCAGCCATAGCGCCGTTCACGCCTGCAGCGCTGCTCGACCATGACTACTGGTCGGACGCTGCGCCTTGTTCGATGCTGATCGCGGAGGTTGAAGAAATTTGGGCGCCCATCTCCGATCATGACGACTGGGGTCCGTTTGAAACAAAACTTGCAGCCGTTCGCCGGATGGGCGAAGCGCATGTGTAACATGCTTAAGCAATAATCAATTAACTCAATGCCCGGTAAGATGAGAACTTCATGGCAGCTGAACTGATCTCAACCGAACCGGCAACGGGTGCCACGCTTTGGCGTGGTCCGGTCAGCGATGTTGCAGCCGAAGTTGAGATCGCCCGCGGCGCCTGGGCCGAATGGGCAGCCCGACCGCTCGCTGTCCGCGCCGAATTGCTCGGTCGATTCGCCAACGTGGTCCGTGGACAGGCCGAAACGCTCGCCGACACCATATCGCGCGAAACCGGCAAGCCCTTGTGGGAATCGCGGACCGAAGTGGAATCGGTCATCGCCAAGGTCGAAATCTCGATCAAGGCGCATGGCGATCGCACGGCGCAACGCCGGTTCGAGGGTGCGATGGGTGCACGAACGGCGCTCCGCCACAAGCCGCACGGCGTGCTTGCGGTGCTGGGACCTTACAATTTCCCGATGCATCTGCCCAACGGCCATATCGTCCCTGCACTGCTCGCCGGGAATGCGGTCGTCTTTAAGCCTAGCGAAAAGACACCGCTGTGCGGGATCAAGCTTGTCGATTGTTTCCACGCAGCAGGAATCCCGGCCGAGGTTGTGCGTCTCGTCATTGGCGGCCCTCAAGAGGGCAAGGCTCTGGCGGCGGATGCCGGTATCGACGGCCTGTTGTTCACCGGCTCGGCGCAGACGGGCATTGCGCTCAACCGCCAGTTTGCTGGTATGCCCGACAAGATCCTGGCGCTCGAAATGGGCGGGAACAACCCGATCATCGTTTGGGATGCGCCTGACCCTTACACCGCGGCTGTTCTCATCGCCCAGTCGGCCTTCACCTCTGCCGGACAGCGCTGTACGGCGGCGCGTCGCCTTATCGTCAGAAACGGCGCACACGAAGAGCTCATCGATCAACTGAAGCGCTTGACGGCACGCCTAATCGTGGGCGAACCGCACTCTGTGCCC
>JBMOGG010000035.1:0-21444 GCA_049318505.1 Sphingomonas sp.
GTAGCTCAGGGGTAGAGCACGACCTTGCCAAGGTCGGGGTCGAGGGTTCGAATCCCTTCGCCCGCTCCAGCGCGCAGTGCGGGCACGCCATAGCCCGCGGCTATTTCGCGTAAGCGCGGCCGGTAGTGCTCAGCACTGACCGACGCCCCGGCTCCTTCGACTAATCCGCGTAGTGGATATCCACCGCCAAATCCGAATCGCCCAAGACGCGACCGATCGGCAGCTTACTCCCCACACCCTCGGCAATCGCCCGCTCCAGCACCGCCCGCTTCTCCGCCCCGGTAATCGAGATCGTCAGCGACCGCGCCGACAGGATCGCCGCCTTCGACAAAGTCACCCGCGCTACCGGCGCATCCTTCGGCATCGGATCAGGCATCACGCCCAGCGCTCGGCGCTCCTTTGGCCCGTTCAACGCCTCGTCCAAGTCCGGCCCAGGGAAAATCGACGCGGTATGCCCGTCAGCCCCCATGCCCAGCCATACCAGATCGAGCGGAAAGGGCAGGTCGGCGAGCCGCGCGTCTGCGGCCTTTCCGCTCATCTTGTAATCGGCTGCCGCAGCGCCCCCGGTCAGCGGAATGACCCTCGCGCCCAGCGGCAGGAACTTTTTCGCCAACATGGCGACGTTCGACAATTCGCTCGTCACTTCGACGATGCGGTCGTCGGTCGGGATGATCGTCACGTCTTTCCAGCGGCGTTTCTGCGCGGCGAGCAGGTCGAGCGCGGCCACCGGGGTCTTGCCGCCGGGCAGCGCGATCAGCGCGCTGCCGCGGGCATCGAGCGCCGAATCGATGATGAAGCCGATATCGCCGGCAATCGCCTCGGCGAGTTCATCGGTATCTTCATAATCCCACCATTCGGCTTCGATCGTCATTGTACTGTTGGTCCTGTGGTCGTTGGGGAGGGGGTAACGGCTGGCACGCTGTGCGGTGCTGTCAGCGCCGCCGCTTCAAGAATGTCGAGCGCGCGGTGCGCCTCGATATAGCGCCGCGCGGCTGCCATCCAGTCAGTCGCCGCCGCGCGCGACGGCAGGCGCGCGACTTCGGCCAGCGCGGTATCAACCTGCCCGCCATCGAGCGCGCGTCGCGCGCGCGACAGGCGGTCGTCGAGTGATGGCGAAGGGGTCGTCGCGTTGCGGACGATGAACATGCTGCCGGCCGTCCGGCGGATGGCGCTGAGCCAGCTTTCATCGGGGCCACCGCCGGCCAGCGCGGGCGTCAGGACGTCAAGCTGTTGCCCAAGCGTCTCTATGGTGACGGGTGCCTGCGCAGCGGAAATAATGGCGGCGACGGCTCGCGGCTGGGTTTCGGCGAAGCGATCACGCAGCTGCGCCTCGAGATAGCCGAGACCCACGCCGCGATCGATCGTGCGGCGGACGGCAAAGGCAATCAGCAGCCCTTCTGCCCGCGCTGCATTGTTCGACGCATTGGCCGCCTGCGCATCGATCTGGGCCAGGCGCGCTTCGAGGCCCGCCACGCGCGACTCGGTAATGGCGACGGTTTCAGGCGTGGTGGCCACTGCCGGGCTGGTGAGCGTGGCGACGGGGGCAGGGGCAGACGTGACGGTCATCGGCCGCCCCGTCGACGAGGCGGGAACAACGGGTACCAGCAACTGGCGCGCAGGGGCCCATTGGGTCAGGGCCCAGCTCACCGCGACG
Organism: Sphingomonas sp.; assembly: GCA_049318505.1. Lineage (GTDB taxonomy): Bacteria > Pseudomonadota > Alphaproteobacteria > Sphingomonadales > Sphingomonadaceae > Sphingomonas_O. The sequence continues at coordinate 1,655 of JBMOGG010000035.1, forward strand.
GCGCCCAGGATGAACGACGCCAGGCCGATCAACAGGGTCGTGCGCAACCGGCGCCGGCGGGGCTCCCCGGTCTCAAAGCTGTCCTGTGCCATCATGCTCGACCCATCTGGTTCTTCACCGGCGCTTCGCACACACGCGCCAGACATGCCAGCATCGCGTGCTCGTTCGGGACGTCGGCAACGTCGATCGCGGCCCAGCCGGTGCCACAGGCGGCAGCAGCGGCGGCACTGATCGCCACGATTCGGGTGGCACGACGCTCGCCGACCAGCGCCGCGAGCCGACTTCCCGCGCGCGGCGAATGGATCAAAGCCACGTCGGCGCGCAGGGGTTTGACCGGTTCCCGTTCACGCGATTCATAAACGGGGATCACGGTTACCTCGGCAGGTCCGGGTATCGGGCGATGGTCCGCACCGGTCAGATGCAGGATGCGGGCAGGCAGCAACGGCGCAAGGGCCGCGACATCGCCTGTCCCGCACTGGACCTGGACGAAGCCCGCTGCTTCGGCCGCTTTCCCTGTAGCTTCCCCGACCGCAAAGAGCGGCAGATGGACGAATCGCACCAGACCGTCGCCACCCAGCCGCGCGGCATTGGCGCTGGTCATGATGACCGCGTCGAATCGATGGGGATCGGGAACGGTCCAACCCAGCGGAACGATTTCGAAGAGCGGAACGACGGCCGGTTCCAGTCCCAGCGCCCGCACGGCGTGCGCGGTCGCAGCATTGCCCGGCGCCGGTCTGACGATCAGGACGCGCACGTAAAGAGCGCGGCGAGCTCTGGCGAAGCGCCGTCGAGCAGTTCGACGGCGAGTTGTCCCGGGCCCTGCGTATCGCCGGGCTCGAAGGATTTCGACCCGCGCCGATGTTGGCTGCCGTCCTCGGTCAGGATTTCGGCGCGCAAATGGATATGTCCGGCGTCAAGGCGCGCCAGCACGCCGACGGGCGAGTGGCAACTGCCGCCCAATGCAGCGAGCAGGCCGCGTTCGGCCGCGACACAGCTGTGGGTCGGCGCATGGTCGATCGCCGCGAGATACCCCTGCGTCACCCTGTCATCTGCTCGACATTCGAGGCCGACGGCCCCCTGTGCGACGGCGGGCAACATGACGTCGATATCCACGGCAGCGCCGACGTTGGGGTGCCCGAGCCGGTCCAAGCCGGCTGCCGCCAGCATCGTCGCGTCGGCCTCGCCATTTTCGACGCGCGTGATCCGCGTCGCGACATTGCCGCGAAAGGAAACGATCCTGAGGTCCGGGCGCAGGCGACGCAGCTGGGCGGCCCGGCGCGGGCTGGCCGTGCCGATCACGGCGCCCTGCCGCAGTGCGTCAATGCTGTCGGCGCCGATCAGCCGGTCGCGCACATCGGCACGCTCGAGCATGGCAACAAGCAAGATTCCTTCGGGCCGCAGCGTCTCCACGTCCTTCATCGAATGGACGCTGGCGTCGGTCCGCCCCTCGATCAGCGCGCGGTCGAGTGTTTTCGTCCACAGCGCCTTGCCACCGAGTTCGGCAAGCGGCCGGTCCTGGATCACGTCGCCATCGGTCGTGATCGTAACGATCTCGACGTCATCCTCAGTCCAGCCGTGCGCCGCCAACAGCGCCGCACGCGTCATATGCGCCTGAGCCAGGGCAAGCGGGGAACCCCGGGTGCCCAATCTGATTTTCGGAAAACTGGCCGTCATGTCGCCGCTCGTGCTAGCGCCGCCCGCGTGACGCGCAAGCCCCCCCTCATCCTCGGCATCGAATCCAGCTGCGACGAAACGGCTGCCGCGGTGATTGCGGGCGACCGGCGTATCCTGTCGCACCGGCTTGCCGGGCAGGAGCGCGCCCACCGCCCCTATGGCGGCGTCGTTCCCGAAATTGCGGCGCGCGCGCATGTTGAGGCCGTGATGCCGCTCGTCGAAGCCGCGCTCGCCGATGCCGACCTGACGCTGAATGACATGGACGCGATTGCGGCGACGGCGGGGCCGGGCCTGATCGGCGGAGTCATGGTCGGGCTCGTCACAGCCAAGGCGCTCGCCCATGCCGCGCGCAAGCCACTGGTCGCCGTCAATCATCTGGAGGGGCATGCCCTGTCGCCTCGGCTGTCCGATCCCGACCTGGGTTTTCCGTATCTTTTGCTGCTCGCCTCGGGCGGCCACTGCCAGCTGCTGAGCGTGGAAGGCGTCGGCCGGTACCGGCGGCTGGCAACAACGATCGACGATGCAGCGGGCGAAGCTTTCGACAAGACCGCCAAGCTGCTCGGCCTGGGCTTTCCCGGAGGTCCGGCCGTCGAGCAGGCGGCCTTGCAGGGCGATCCGAAGGCCGTACCGCTGCCCCGGCCCTTGCTCGGTTCCCCCGAACCCCATTTTTCATTCGCCGGGCTGAAAAGCGCCGTGCTGCGGGCTCGCGATGCCGCCGTCTTTCAAGTCGAGGACATCGCCGCCAGCTTTCAGGCGGCCGTCACCGACTGCCTGGTCGACCGGACCCGCCGGGCGATCGCGCGCACGCAGGGGGCTACGGCGCTGGTTGTTGCCGGAGGGGTTGCCGCCAATACGACGATCCGCGCGGCGCTCGCTGACCTTGCGCGCGACCATGGCCTGCGATTCGTCGCACCGCCGCTCTGGCTGTGCACGGACAATGCTGCCATGATCGGTTGGGCGGGGGCGGAGCGCTTTGCGCTTGGCCTGACCGATGGGCTCGACGCGCTGGCCCGTCCGCGCTGGCCTCTTGACCCAGAAGCGGAAACCGTGCGCGGTGCCGGAGTGAAGGCATGAGACAAAGAGCATGAGAATCGGCGTAATCGGGGCCGGGGCCTGGGGGACCGCGCTCGCGCAACTTGCCGCAACCGAAGGCGAGCCGGTGCTGCTGTGGGCGCGCGAGCCCGACGTGATCAGCGCGGTGAACCTGGCGCACGAAAACCAGCTGTTCCTGCCAGGCATCGCGCTATCGCCTTCGATCGAGGCAACGGGCGACCCAGGCCGAATGGACAGCTGCGACGCGATTCTCGTGGCCGTCCCCGCGCAATATGTCGCGCGGGTTCTGGCGCGTACGCCCGTGGGTCCGCGCGCGCTGGTCTTGTGTGCCAAAGGGATTGAGGCATCGACCGGCCGCCTGATGACCGAGGTTGCCGCGACGCTCCACCCGAGCGCACCGCTTGCCGTATTGTCGGGGCCGACGTTCGCGGCCGAGGTCGCTGCGGGCAAGCCGACGGCCGTGACGCTTGCGACGACGGATGAGCAGTGCGGTCGGGCCTTGATCCAGCGCCTCGCCCGTCCACATTTCAGGCCCTATGCCTCCACCGACGTCATTGGTGCAGAAATAGGCGGCGCGGTGAAGAACGTCATCGCAATTGCCTGTGGCGTTGTCGCGGGTCTCAAGCTCGGGGAGAATGCCCGTGCTGCGCTGATTGCGCGTGGTTTTGCCGAAATGACCCGTTTTGGTGTGGCGCGCGGGGGACGAACGGAGACGATATCAGGCCTGTCCGGTCTGGGGGATCTCGTGTTGACCTGTTCATCGACCCAGTCGCGCAACTTCACTCTGGGCAAGGCACTGGGCGAAGGGAAGCGGGCCAAAGAACTCATCGGCGCCAGCACGACTGTTGCAGAAGGAGCCTTTACGGCGCCGGTGCTGGCGCGCGAGGCTCATCGGCTGGGCATCGACATGCCTGTCGTGGAAGCTGTCCGCACGCTCATCGAGGATGGGCGCGAGGCGCGCGAAGTTGTCGCGACATTGCTCGCCCGGCCCCTACGCGGCGAAGCCAGCTGACCTGGTCAAAAATCCCAGGCGATCCCTTTGTGCTCCCAGTCGTTGTAGCGCGTGGGCTCAAGCTCGTCCTTGCCGCCGAACTCGGCCTGCGGCGCACTTTCGCGGGGCTCGGGCAACGGCGGGCTCTTCGACAGATGGGCGGGCGGGCGGACGTGATCGGGACGGTTCGACATGAGGATAGATATAGGTGAGCGACTCCCCGACTGAAACCCCGCAGGACAACACTGCGGGCACGACGACCGGCCTGCCTGCCCGCCGCGCGGCGCTCGGCCTGATCGATGCCGTCCTGCGGCGCGGACAGCGCTTCGATTCCCTGCCGATCCATGGCCTGGCACCGTCAGACGAGGGGCTGACGCGCGCCATCGCCGGCGAAGTGCTCCGCCGCTTGCCCGATCTCGACTTCCTGATCGATTCGGCTACGGCCCAGCCGCTGCCGGGCGATGCCAAGGCGCGCACCGTGCTGCGTATAGCGCTTGTCCAAACCCTCGTGCTCGGCACCCCGGCCCATGCCGCAATCGCCACCGCGCTTCCGATGGTCGATGGCGGCCCGAAGCGCCTTGTCCACGGGGTGTTCGGCACGCTGATGCGGCGCCACGCTCTGCTCCCCGAAGTGCCGACCCTGCCCGAGGCCGTGCGCAGCCGCTGGGGCGCAGCCTGGGGCTATGCGATGCTGGGCGACGCGGCCCGCGCGCTTGCCGTTCCGCCGCCGCTCGACCTGACCCTGAGACGCGCGCATGAGGACGGCGGGGTTGGCGGGGAGCAGATCTGGACTGGCCAGCGTCGCCTGCCGCGAGGCCACAACGTCGCCGACCTGCCCGGCTTTGCCGAGGGGCATTGGTGGGTGCAAAACGTCGCTGCAGCGATTCCTGCACGGCTTTTGGGCGATGGTGCCGGGCGGACGGTGCTCGACCTGTGCGCAGCCCCCGGGGGAAAGACCATGCAGCTCGCGGCTGCGGGATGGCAGGTCGTGGCCGTGGAACAGCATGCCAAGCGCGCCGAGCGCCTGCGCGAAAACCTTCGGAGAACACGGCTCGATGCCGATATCGCCGTAAGCGACGTCATGGCGTGGGCGCCGGCGGCGCCCGCTGATGCCATCCTGCTCGATGCGCCCTGCAGTGCGACCGGCATTTTTGCGCGTCATCCCGATGTTCTCCACCGCATTGGCCCAAAGGACATCTCCGCCCTTGCCGGGTTGCAGACACGGATGCTTGCCCGCGCCGCCGAATGGCTCACCCCCACCGGGCGCCTCGTCTATGCGACCTGTTCGCTGGAACCTGAGGAAGGAGAAAAGATCGTTGCGACGAGCGACCTGACGATCGATCCCGTTACCGCTTCCGAGCTTCCGCCGGGCATTGTGCCTGCCGCCGAAGGCTGGATCCGTGTGCTTCCCGTGCCTGGCCGCGACGGTTTTTTCATCGCGCGGCTGAAACGCGCCTGAAACGACCGCAGCGTTGTTGCCGCCCTCGAATCAGCGGGTTAAGGCCCTGCCATGCAGCTCCCCCTCCGCATCGCCCCTTCGATCCTGAGCGCCGATTTTTCGCGCCTCGGCGATGAGATTCGCGCAATCGAGGCCGCCGGGGCCGACTGGATCCATGTCGATGTGATGGACGGACATTTCGTGCCCAACATCACCATCGGCCCAATGGTGGTCAAAGCGCTGCGCCCGCACACCAGGCTGCCGCTCGACGTTCATCTGATGATTTCGCCAGTCGATCATTTCCTTGAAGCCTTTGCGGAGGCGGGTGCCGATATCATCACGCTCCACCCCGAAGCAGGGCCGCACATCCATCGCTCGGTGCAGCGGGTGAAAGCGCTCGGCAAGCTGGCTGGTGTGTCACTGAACCCCGGCACACCGGCCAAGATGCTCGATTATCTGATCGATACCGTCGACCTGGTTCTCGTGATGAGCGTCAATCCCGGCTTCGGCGGCCAGAGCTTTATCGAAAGCCAGCTCAAGAAAATTTCGGCGATCCGAAAGATGATCGACGCAACCGGCCGCGACGTCCGCCTGCAAGTCGATGGCGGCGTTGATGCCGGAAACGTAGGTCGCATCTATGCGGCGGGTGCCGATGTCGTCGTCGCTGGCACCGCAACGTTCAGGGGCGGGCCGGAGCATTACGCCGACAACATTTCCGGCCTTAGAACCGGGGCAGCGGCCGACGGATGAGCGAAAGCGACCCCAGCAAGGTGCTGAACGGCGAGGTTGGCGAGATCGACGCGGGCAAGCGGCTCGTACGTGCCGGCGATCGGGGCCTTTCGCTCGGCGAACGGCTGGCCAACGGACTCTACCGTCTGACCTGGCGCACGCCACTTCATGGCCTTCGCCTTAATGGCCGCTACCCGCTCAAACTGCTCGCCGTTCCTCTGGACCCGCTCACCGGAGATCCAGAAGCAGGGCGCCAGCTTGCCGAAGGCACGATGCGCAAAGGACGTGAGCAATGCTTGCTGACCGAAATCGATTTCGGCAGCACCGGCCAGTCGCCCGCTCTTTCCACGCATATCGAGCGTTTTGCCTGGCTGCGCGATCTGGCCGCCGGAGTGAGCCGCACGCAAGGGGCGCCGATTGCCGAGGCGCTGATGCGCGTCTGGCTCGAACGCCATGGCAATCAGGTCAGCGACCCCGCCTGGTCGCCCGATCGCGTTGGCTGGCGGACGTTGTTTTGGGCAACGCACGCACCCCTGATCCTTTCGTCGGCTGATCTGGTCTATCGCAGCGCCGTTCTGAACGCCTTTGCGCGCGGGGCACGGCATCTCGACCGCGGCGCCGACCGCGCCCCTGCAGGGCTGGCGCGCATTGCCGCGTGGAGCGGTATCGTGGCAGCTGGGCTGCTGATACCCGGCGGGGACCCACGCCGCGCATTCGGTGAAGCCGGTCTCGCCCGGGCATTGGCCTCGGGCATGAGCGCCGACGGCGGTATCGTCACCCGCGCGCCGGGGGACCAGATCGACGTCATCGAGCTGCTGTCGATGCTCGCGTCCGTCTACGATATCCGCCGTGTAGAATGGCCCGAGACGACGCAAAAGGCGCTTGAACGTGCGGTTGCGGCTCTGGTCGGGATCCAAATGGGCGATGGCGGTCTTTCGAGCTGGCAGGGAGCCGGCCCGATTCCGGCAGCGCGCGTCGAGGCGATCGTCGGCGCGTCCGGTGTCAGGACCAGGCCGCTTCGCCGTGCGCGCGACTGGGGCTACCAGCGCATGGCGGGCGGCAGTGCCGTCGTGGTTGCCGACATGGCCCCGCCGCCACCAAGCCGTGTTGCAAAAGGCGGTTGCGCCTCGACATTGGCGTTCGAGCTTTCCGACGGCATGCAACGGCTGATCGTCAATTGCGGCAATACCGGCGGGACGCTCGCGATCGCGCCCGAACTCGCCAAGGCGCTGCGCACGACAGCTGCCCATTCGACGCTGACGCTGGGCGACAGCAACTCGACGGCCATACACGCTGATGGCACATTGGGGGCCGGGGTTGGATCGGTCGAAGTTGACCGCGAAGAGCTTGAAGGCGGCAGTCGGATCGATGCAAGCCACGACGGCTATGCCCGCCGCTTTGGTCTGCTGCACAAGCGCACGCTGGCACTGTCGGCGAGCGGGCGCGAGCTACGCGGTGAGGACGCCCTGCTTCCCGCGCCGAAGCGTCGCAAGGTGGCCACCGCCCCCTTTGCGATCCGGTTTCATCTGGCGCCCGGCGTTGAAGTCACACCCACTGCCGACGGACAGGCCGCGCTGTTGCGCATTGCCCATGGACCCTTGTGGCAATTCCGTTGCCGCGGTGGCAAATTGTCGATCGAGGACTCGCTTTGGCTCGACGCCGACGGGCGCCCCCATGCGACACTGCAGTTTGTGGTCGAGGGCGAGGCCCCCGCCGGTGGCACCAGCGTTGCGTGGCTGCTGAAGCGAGCGGGATAGGGTTCACGTCGCCTCGGCGGAGGCCGGGGCCGCCCGCGATAGTGGCACTTGGAAGAATGCGGCGCCGGCCTCCGCCGGGGCAACGGGAAGATAAATGACGACCATCAAGATCAAGCGTGCCCTGCTCTCCGTGTCCGACAAGACCGGCCTTGTAGACTTGGGCACTGCGCTCGCCGCGCAAGGCGTCGAGCTCGTGTCGACCGGCGGTACGGCCAAGACGCTCCGTGAGGCCGGCTTGACGGTCCGCGACGTGTCCGACCTGACCGGCTTTCCCGAAATGATGGACGGGCGAGTGAAGACGCTGCACCCCAAAGTCCACGGTGGGCTGCTCGCGGTCCGCGACAATCCTGAACATGTCGCCGCGATGGACGCGCACGACATTGGCGCGATCGACCTCGTGGTCGTCAACCTCTACCCGTTCGCCCAGACCGTGATGCGCGGCGCCGATCGCGATGAAGTGATCGAGAATATTGACATCGGTGGCCCATCGATGGTGCGATCGGCCGCGAAGAACCACGCACATGTCGCAATCGTTACCAACCCCCAGGATTATGTCGAAGTCGCGGCCGCAGAGACCACGCTGGCGCAGCGCAAGCGCTTTGCCGCCAAGGCCTATGCGCTGACCGCGCAATATGATGCGACCATCGCCGCCTGGTTCGCCTTTGCCGACCAGGGCGAGATGTTTCCGCAGGACACGAGCATCCCGCTGCGCCTCGAGCAGGAATTGCGCTATGGCGAGAATCCGCATCAGCGCGCGGCGCTTTACGTACCCGTAGGGCCCGCGACCCAAGGTATCGCACAGGCCGAGCAGGTGCAGGGCAAGGCGCTCAGCTACAACAACTATAATGATGCCGATGCCGCGCTCGAACTGGTGGCCGAATTTGCCGGCGGCGAACCAACCGTGGTCATCGTCAAGCACGCCAATCCGTGCGGGGTCGCCAGCGCGGCGACGTTGCTCGACGCTTACAAGGCGGCGTTTGCGTGCGATACGGTGTCTGCCTTCGGCGGCATTATCGCCTGCAACCGCCCGCTGGACAGCCCCACGGCCGAAGCAATTGCCGAGATCTTCACCGAAGTCGTCGTAGCCCCCGATGCCGATGACGCAGCCCGCGCGGTGTTCGCGCGCAAGAAGAATGTGCGGCTGTTGCTAACCGGCGCGCTGCCCGATGCGCAGCGCGCAGGCGTGACGCTGAAATCGATCGCGGGCGGCTATCTGTTGCAGTCGCGCGATACGGGCGTTCTGGGCGACGAAATGTTGAAGGTCGTGACGAAGCGTCAGCCGACCGAACAGGAATTGAGCGATGCGCGCTTTGCCTGGACCGTCGCCAAGCACGTCAAGTCGAACGCGATCGTCTATGCCAAGAACGGCGCGACCGCGGGCGTTGGCGCCGGGCAGATGAACCGCCTCGAATCTGCGCGCATCGCGGCCTGGAAAGCCAAGGATGCCGCTGACAAGGCTGGCTGGGCCAAGCCGCTTACGGTCGGGTCGTCCGTCGCTTCTGACGCGTTTTTCCCGTTCGCCGATGGCCTGCTCGCGGCCGTCGAGGCCGGGGCGACCTGCGTGATCCAGCCGGGCGGCTCGATTCGCGACGATGAAGTGATCGCCGCCGCCGACACGGCGGGTCTTGCCATGATCTTCACCGGCATGCGCCATTTCAGGCACTAGCTCAGCCGACGAAGGCGCGCTCGATAACATAATGGCCCGGCTTTGAATTGGCGCCTTCGCTGAAGCCCAAGGTTTCAAAGCGGGCGGCGAAATCCTTGATCATTGCCATCGACCCGCACATCATCACGCGATCGGTTTCGGGGTCGAAATGCGCGGACCCGTCGACTCCCTCGAAAAGCTTGCCTGAGTCAATGATATCGCCAATGCGGCCGGTGTTGCGGAAGGCGTCGCGCGTCACGGTTGGCACATAGTGGAACTGGCTTGCCGCCTGCTCGCTGACCAGCGGATCGTTGGCCAGCCGCGCCTCAAGCATTTCGCGATAGGCGAGGTCGATCACACGGCGCGTCGAATGCACGACGATCAGCTGGTCGAACCGGTCGTAGATCTCGGGCTCGCGGGCGACGCTCATGAAGGGCGCCAGGCCCGTGCCGGTCGCCAACATGAAGAGCCGCTTGCCCGGCAGAAGTGCGTCGGCCACGAGCGTGCCCGTAGGCTTCTTGCCGAGAAGAACCTGATCGCCTGGAACAATCTTTTGAAGGCGCGAGGTCAGCGGACCGTCGGCGACCTTGATCGAGAGGAACTCGAGCTCCTCATCCCAGGTCGGCGAGGCCATCGAATAGGCGCGCAACAGGGGCTTGTCCCCGTTCATGAGGCCAAGCATCACGAATTCGCCCGCATTGAAGCGGAAGCTTGGCGGGCGGGTCATGCGGAACGAGAATAGGAACTCGTCCCAGTGCGTCACCGACGTCACGGTTTCACTGGTCAAATTGGCAGGTATGGTCATTGATTCGCTATGCGCGACGATCTGTTATGGTGCAATCAGGGCGTGATGACGGTCCGCCGAAACAGCACACGATCTTCTTCCTGAAACGCGAAGCGCCAGATGATCCACCCATAGACGATCAACATACCGGGCACGCCGATGAGCAATTCGGACCATTCCGGCGTTGCCGTAGCTATGCCGCCCAACCCCGCCGCCACGGCGGACGCCAAAAGCAACGGCCAGCGCAAGATCGATACCGGCGTCTCGAGCAGACGACTGGCCAGGATCGACTTGGCAAGAGCGCTCGCCCCCAGCGAGATCGCCAGCGCCGCTGCCGGGCCCATGGCGACGAGGTTCGGTGACAGTTCCTCCGACTGGGCAACGCCGATGAACAGGAAGCTTAGGCCGATCTGCAAGGCTATGGCGGCGAGCGATATCGCCAGGTTGCGATGACGAGCGATATAGACCAGCGCCGCCTCGCTCACCACGGCCGTGGCTGCCAGGACTTCGGCGACCATCAGCAGCGCGAGAACACCGTTGCCGCCAACGAAAACACCCGACTTGCCGACCAGCCCCATGATCGCCGCACCGGGAATGCCGAGGGCAAGCGCAATACCCAATTGCGCGGCGACGATCCAGAACCCTGCGCGGCAGATCGCCGTCGCCACGGCCTTGCGATTACCAATCTCGAGATTACGGGTGATGATCGGGCCCAGCACGGGATCAAAGCTGGTTTTGAGTTTTTGAGGCAACGACGCGAGCTGCTGCGCGACATAGTAGATGCCGACCGTAGCAGGGCTCACGAACAGGCCCAAAATGGCCAGATCGACTCGGCGGGACCCCCATTCGATGGCGTCGGCCGCCGCCAGCGGCAGATTGCGACGCACGAGCTTGCGCAACGCCCAACTGCTCGGCACCCAGTTACGCGGCCAGCCGTAGCTGCGCACGAAAGGCACGATAGCCGCCAGAAACGCCCCGATCATCGACAGCGCGTAGGAAACGAGCAGCCCGTCCTTCAGCGACCAGAATGACAGTCCTGCCGCGGCGAAGCTCAGCACCCAGGGTTCGACAAGCGCCCGCGCACGTACTGTCGCCGCCACGTCGAACCGATAGGCAAGTGCCGCCAGCATGACATCGGCGCCGGCAATGATGAATACCAGCAGCCCCATCATCCGATCGAGGCCGCGGATGGCGCTGTTCGGGAACATCGCTTCCGGAAAGGCGACAAGGAAGGCGCTGAACACGGCCGATGCGGCAAGCACGACGAGCAGCGCGTCCCAGGCGATATGCGCGGCATCGCGCTCTTCGCTCGACAACTGGAACGCGAGGCCGCGCTTCAGCCCCAGCGTCGCCAGCTGCGCTGCAAATTCGATGACGATGACGGTGTAGGCGAGGCGGCCCAGCGCTTCGGGCCCATAAATCCGCCCGGCAATGAACAGGAAGGGGATGCGCGCGGCCAGCCGAAGCAGGAAGCCGAAAACATTTGTCCGGCCGCCCTTTGCCAATGCGGAAAGGTCGGCACTGGTGTCGGTCAATGCGCGGCGCCCCAGCTTTTCCCAGTCCCGATTTCGACATCAAGCGGGACGTCGAGCCTGACCAGCGGTGCTGCGGCGTTGGCCATGACGTCGCGTATGACCGAGCTTGCCGCCGTCACCTGCGCTTCGGGCAATTCGAACACCAGTTCGTCGTGCACGGTGAGCAGCATCCGCACCTGCGGCAAGCCGGCCGCGACAAGGGCAGGCGTCATCCTGACCATGGCGCGCTTGATGATGTCGGCACTCGTCCCCTGGATCGGCGCATTGATTGCTGCCCGTTCACTGCCCTGGCGTTCTGCCTGATTCGCCGACTTGATGCGCGTGAAGTGCGTCTTCCGGCCGAATAGCGTCTGCGTAAAGCCCGTATCGCGGACATGGTCGAGCGTTTCGGCAATGTAGCGGTTGATGCCGGGGAAACGTTCGAAATAGCGATCAATCAGTGCCTGCGCTTCATCCGCAGTGGTCCCCATCCGGCCGGCCAGACCCCAGCGCGAAATGCCATAAAGGATCGAAAAGTTGATCGTCTTGGCGCGTCCGCGCGTGTCCCGATTCACTTCGCCGAACAGTTCCTGGGCTGTCAGGCTGTGAATATCTTCGCCCTTGGCAAAGGCCGCTTTCAACGCGGGCACGTCGGCCATATAGGCGGCAAGGCGCAATTCGATCTGCGAATAGTCGGCGCTGAGCAGAACATTACCCTCATCTGCGACAAAGGCCTCGCGGATTCGTCGGCCAGTCTCGGTCCGCACGGGAATATTCTGAAGATTGGGGTCGTTCGACGACAACCGCCCGGTCTGCGCGCCGACCAGCGAGTAGCTGGTATGGACGCGCCCCGTTTCCGGGTTGATCTGTGCCTGCAAGGCATCGGTATAGGTTGACTTGAGTTTCGACACCTGGCGCCAGTCGAGGACCTTGCGCGCGACTTCGACACCTTCCCCGGCCAGCCGTTCGAGTTCGGTGACGTCGGTCGAATAAGCCCCGGTTTTGCCCTTGCGCCCGCCCTTCAGGCCCATCCGGTCGAACAGCACCTGCCCCAACTGCTGAGTCGAGCCGACCTGAAAAGGCCCACCGGCGGCCTCGTGGATTTCGCCTTCCAGCCGGACCATTTCCTGAGCAAATTCGCGGCTGAGCTCGGCCAGCGCCGCGCGATCGACCTTGATGCCGTGCTGCTCCATCGACGCGATCACCGGGACCAGCGGACGGTCGACACGTTCGTAGACCGTCGTCACACCGTCGCGCGACAGGCGCGGCTTGAAACGATGCCACAGCCGCAGCGTCACGTCGGCATCCTCGGCCGCATAGCGGGTTGCGTCACGCAGCGGCACCTGCCCGAACGTCAGCTGCGACTTACCCTTCCCACACACATCACTGAACGCGATACACTTATGGCCAAGATGAAGTTGCGAGAGTTCGTCCATCGAATGGTTGAACTGCTTTCCGGCATCGAGCGCGAAGCTCATCACCATCGTGTCGTCAAAGGGGGCCACCGTCAGCCCGTGGCGCGCCAATATGGTCATGTCGTATTTGGCGTTATGTGCGACCTTGAGCACGCTGGGATCGGCGAGGAGCGGGCGAAGCCGATCGAGCGCAGCCTGCATCGTTATCTGTTCGGGCTTCTCGCTCAGCAGGTCGGTGCCGCCGTGCGCGAGTGGAACATAGCAGGCGAGGCCCGGAGCAACGGCAAGCGAAAAGCCGATCAGTCGCGCTTGGGTCGCATCGAGACCATCGGTCTCGGTGTCGAATGCGACAAGGCCTGCAAGCGTGGCGGTTTCGATCCATTGGTCGAGCCGGTCGAGCGTTGTCACGCATTCATAGCCATCGACGTCGAACGGCGTGTCGTCCGCCGGCAGCGGCGATCCGCCCGGCGCCGCGCTCGCATTCATATTCGCCGGTGTCGTACTCGTCCCGCCGACCTTGGCGAGTAGCGAGCGAAAGCCGTGATGTTCGAGGAACGCGCGCAGCGGTTCTTCGGGAATGCCCTTCAACAACAGGTCATCAAGCGGTTCGGGTAAGGCGACACTGCATTCCAGTTCGACCAGCCGGCGCGAGAGCCGCGCCATCTCGGCATACTCGATGAGGTTGTCGCGCAGCTTGCCGGGCTTCATTGTCGGCGCTGCGGCCAGCACCGCTTCAAGGTCGCCATGCTCGACGATCAGTTTTGACGCGGTCTTGGGCCCGACCCCCGGTACGCCCGGCACATTGTCGACGCTGTCACCCATGAGTGCGAGCACATCGCCCAGCCGCTCCGGCCCGACACCGAATTTCTCAATGACGTAGTCGGGCCCGATCCGCCGGTTGTTCATCGTGTCGAGCAAGTCGAGCCCCGGCTCTATCAGCTGCATCAAATCCTTGTCGGAGCTTACGATCGTGACGCTCCAACCCTGTGCAAGCGCCGCTTTGGCATAGCAGGCGATGATGTCGTCCGCTTCCAGCCCCTCGGTCTCGATGCAGGGAATTGAAAAGGCGCGGGTCGCGTCGCGGATCATCGGAAATTGCGGGACCAGATCGACTGGCGGCGGCGGACGATGCGCCTTGTACTGGTCGTACATGTCGTTTCGGAACGTCTTCGACGAGGCGTCGAGGATGACGGCCATGTGCGTCGGGCCATCCTCGCGATGAAGCTGCTCGGCAAGCTTCCACAACATGGTCGTATAGCCATAGACCGCGCCAACCGGTTCCCCCCGGATGTTCGTGAGCGGCGGCAGGCGGTGATAGGCCCGGAAAATATAGCCCGAGCCGTCGACGAGATAGAGGTGATTGGCGGTCATGCCCGGCGGGTTTAGCGACCGCGGCGCGGACGGGCTAGTGCGCGCTCATCGCGTCGGCAGACCCTTTCGATTTCGGCGCGATCCATATGATCGCTGCGGCGACCATGAAGACGGCAAAGGCGAGCAGGAAGACGTGGACGGCCCCCACTGTCGCCGATTGCGCGTCGACGAGCCGGTCGATCACGGCGCGCGCCTGATCGGCGCTCATGCCCTTCGTCGTGAGCGATGCCATGGTAGTGTCGCCGCCGTTGAGCCGCCCGACCATGTCGGACCGACTGACACGGCTGGCATTGTCCCAAGCGGTCGTCGCCATTGCCGTGCCGATTGCGCCACACAATGTCCGCACAAAGCTCATGATCCCGGCAGCCGTTGTCGTCTCGTTCGGCTTGACCGCGGCCAGGGCAAGCGCAGTCAGGCCAATGAAGAAGAACGGCATGCCGATGCCCTGCAAGAGCTGCGGCATGGCCAGCTGCCAGAAGTCGGAATCGGTCGTCCAGCTGGCGCGCAGCAGGGACATCACGCCCAGCCAGCTTATTCCTGCGCAGATCGTGATCCTGAGGTCGATCTTGCCGATCAGCCGTGCCGCAAAGGGCGACATGATGACAGCGAACACGCCTACAAAGGCCGTCGCATAGCCCGCATCGGTCGCCGAATAGCCGACAACCTGTTGCAGCCAAAGCGGCGTCATGACGACGGATGCGAAAAACGCCCCGAAGCCGAGCGCCACGGCAATCGTACCGATCGTAAACCCCAGATGGCGGAAAACGCGGATGTCGACGATCGGGTTTTTCTCGCCCAGTTCCCAGATCACAAAGGCCGCAAAGCCGACAACCGCGATAAGGGCCATGGCAATCACGAAGCTGCTCTCGAACCAGTCGTTTTCGCGACCAGTATCGAGCATCAGCTGGAACGCGCCGACCCAGACGACGAGCAGGATTAGCCCGATGATGTCGATCCCCGTGCGCGTCGTCGGCGTTTCGAATGGGCGCACCATCCGCATCGCGATGAAGATACAAAAGCCGACGATGGGCAGGTTGATAAAGAAAATCCACGGCCACGACCAGTTGTCGCTGATCGTGCCGCCCAGGATCGGCCCGGCAATCGGCGCACAGACAGTTGTCATCGCCCACAGGCCCATGGCAGCGGCCGCCATGTTCTTGGGAAAGACCCGTAGCAGCAGCGCCTGGGTCAGCGGCATCAGCGGGCCGCCAGACAGCCCCTGCAGGATGCGGAAGACGACCAGCATTTCCAGGCTGCGCGAAACGCCACATAGGAAAGAGAAAAATCCGAAACCGAGAAGCGACATGATAAACCAGCGTACAGTTCCGAACCGGGCGGCAAGCCAGCCGGTCAGGGGCACGCTGATGGCGTCGGCCACCGAATAGCTGGTGATGACCCATGTCCCCTGGGTCGGGGAAATGGCAAGGCCGCCGGCGATGTGCGGCACCGACACATTGGCGATCGTCACGTCGAGGACAACGATGAAATTGACAAGCGCCAGCGCAAAACCGGTCAGCAACAGCCGCCAGCCGGATAGTGGCTGGACGTCGTCGAGCGCGGTGGCCATCGTTATTCGCCGCGCGTGTCGATGGTTGCCGTCATGGTCAGGCCGACGCGCAAGGGGTATTTGCGCAGTTGGCCCGGATCCAGCGTGACGCGAACGGGCAGGCGTTGCACGACCTTCACCCAGTTACCGGTCGCATTTTGCGCTGGGATGAGCGCAAATGCCGCCCCTGTACCACCGGCAAAGCCCGCGACCTTGCCGCGATAGACGACGCTGCTGCCGTAGAAGTCGGAGGTCAACTCGACCGGCATGCCCACACGCACACGCCGCAGCTGGCTTTCCTTGAAATTGGCATCGACATAGGCCGACGCGGTCGGCACGATCGTCATGATCGGGGCACCCGCCGCGATGCGCTGGCCAATTTGTACCTGCCGGTTGGTCACGACTCCGTCGATGGGCGCGCGGATGACAGTTCTGGCAAGGTTCAGACGCGCAGCATCAAGAAGGGCTCGGGCCGCGGCCACGTCAGGGGAGGTCGAGATTGTCGTGCCGCGTGTTAGCGCCTCGGTCGCAGCCAGGTCGCTGTCCGCCGACAAGCTGGTAGCGCGCGCGGCGGCAACCCCTGCACTGGCCAGGTCCCGGCTGGCGCGCGCTGTTGCAAAGGCCCCACGGGCCGCGCTCAATTCGTCGGCAGATACCGCCCCGCTCCCGGCAAGCGCTTCCCGCCGCCCGAGTTCGACCCGGGCGCGTTCCAACGCGGCATCGGTTTCGGCAACGCGCGCCTGGGCCTGGGCGATATCGGCGCCGCGTGAGGCGAGCCTGGCGCGTGCCGAATCGACTTGCGCGGAAGCCTGTCCATAACGCTGCCGCGCCTCGAAAAGCGCCGCTTCGGCGGTGGCGACGTCAACCCGAGCATCAGACGGATCGAGCACGACCAGGATATCGCCCTTGCGCACGACCTGCGTCCCGCCAACACGCACTTCGGCCACAGGGCCAGAGATCAGCGAGGTCACTTGCGCGGTATCAGCGCCGACATAAGCATTGTCGGTTTCGACGCGCCCGGCCTGCGTCAGATAATACCAGATGCCCCACAGCAAGACCGCAACAGCGACGACAATGCCAAGGATGCGCAGCAGACGTGCGCGCTTATTGGGCCCCAGGACTGCAGGCGTTTCGGTCGGCGGCGCGACGGCGGTGATTTCGGCGGGGGAGGCGTCGGCCATTATTTGGCTCCTGAGGCAAGTTAAGTTTCGCGATAACCGCCGCCGAGCGCCCGGATCAGCGCGATGTCGAGGACGATGCGGCGGCTTTCGGCGTCGGCGACGGCGCGGCGGATGCCCACCAGTGTATCATCGGCCGTCAAGACCGGCAGCTGGTTCGACAGCCCGCCATGGTAGCGCAGCCGTGCAATCCGTGCCGCGTCTTCGGCCAAAACGAGACCGCGCCGCAGTTCCGCCACCCGGGCATCGGCGGCATTGCGGCTGGTCACGGCATCGGCCGTTTCGCGCAAGGCCGTGATGAGGGTGGCGTCGTAGCTTGCGACAGCGGCATCATACGCCGCCCGCGCGCCGCGATAGCGGCCCTGGATGCGGCCCGCGTCAAGGACGGGCAGGCTGACCGCGAGGCCACCATTGCCATAGCTCGAAGCAGACCCGAACAGCTGGCCGAGACCCAGCGACTGCAGGCCGACAAGCGCCGTCAGGTTGAGATTCGGGTAGAAGTCGGCATGCGCCACCTTGATACGCTGGCCCGCCGCTTCCGCGCGTAGTCGCGCCGCGACCAGATCGGGACGGCGGCCAATCAAGTCAATTCCTGCATTGGACGGGACACCGACCGGGACAGCGCGAAGGGCGGGTCGCCCGATCGTTCGGCCGCGATCGGGCCCTGCGCCGACCAAGGCCGCCAATTGATTTTGTGCAAGCGTAATCGCTTCATCGGCCGCAAGCAGATCGGCACGTGCCTGAGGCACGCGGGCCTCAGCCTGGGCAAGCCCGCCGCGTGTTTCGCTGCCGACCTGTACGCGCTGGGATGTCAGCCGGGCAGTCGCCGTGCGGACGTCGAGCGCCGCGGCCGCCGCATCGCGCTGCGCGTGATATTGCGCCAGATCGGCATAGGCGGCCGCAATACCGGTCGTGAGCAATAACCGTGCCTGCGCTGCATCCACCTCGGCTGCAACCGCCTCGCCCCGAGCAGCCGCCAGCGCCGCGCGATTCTTGCCCCACAGGTCAAGGTTGAAGTTCAAGGCTGCCGTCAGCCGCCCGTTGTCGATGACCCCTTTCGGCACGAAATCGGGCGGAATGCCAAGGTTTTCGCTCTGCTTGATGCCGCCAACCGCCCCATCGATCGCAAAACTCGGGCCCGGCGCTGCACCAGCCTGCTGCGCCAGTGCCTCGGCATTGCGCACCCGGGCTGCCGCTAGGGCGACATCGGGAGATCCCGTCAGCCCTTCGCCGATGAGGGCATCAAGTTGCGCGTCACCGAAGTCTGCCCACCAGCGGGCGTCCGGCCAATCGCCTGTGCTGACCGGCAGCGAAACCTTTGTCGCCAGCGAATCCGCCGTGCGCGGCGTTAGGGCTTGGCCCAGGTGCGGCACCGGCATGCAGGCAGCGAGCACGGCAGGGATAACCAAGGAAAAACGACGGTTCATTGACGCGACTCGAAAAAGCGTACGGGTTGGTATTGTTGGCCAGATGGAATGAAACATATAAGTTGTCAATTGCAATGATACGGGTTAGTATCACTGATATGTCACCGGTGCTGGCCCAGATCGACCCTTCGCACCACGACGAGAGCGCGCGCGTCGACGACCAACGCAATGCAAAGCGCGCCAGCATCGTCGCCATTGCCCGAGCTGGCTTTTTTGCGCAGGGTTATGGGGCGACGTCGATGTCGTCGATTGCCACCCGTGTGGGTGGATCCAAAACGACGCTCTGGTCGCATTTTCGCAGCAAGGAAGATCTGTTCGCCGCCGTCGTCGACGACATCGTCGAGCGATACGGTGCAGCTCTTTCCATCGACCTGCCCGTCGATGCGCCCGTCGCCCAAACGCTGGAACGGTTTGCAGCGGCGCTCATGGCCACGGTCCTGTCGGCACCGATCATCGACCTGCATCGGCTGGTGACGGGGGAAGCAGGGCGTTTCCCGGAACTTGCCCTTGTTTTTTGGGAGCGCGGTCCCCGGATCGGCAAGGCCCGGCTCGCGGCTTATCTGGCCGGGGCAATGGCAGACAACCGTCTGCGCCGGGGCGATCCGATGCGGGCGGCAGTACAGTTCGTGGCGCTGTGCCAGGCCGAAAAGTTTCAGCCGGTCATTCTCGGCATGAGCGAGGTGCCCGATGCCACCACGCTCGGCCGCGAAGTGACGGTCGCCGTCGACGCATTCATGCGCATCTGGGATGCTACAAAAGAATAGCCTATCCTGTTTACAACCTCGTTGATTAGATCTGTGTCAGTCCTCAACTGACCGAGCCTTGCCCCT
Source organism: Sphingomonas sp. (assembly GCA_049318505.1). Taxonomy (GTDB): domain Bacteria; phylum Pseudomonadota; class Alphaproteobacteria; order Sphingomonadales; family Sphingomonadaceae; genus Sphingomonas_O. The sequence goes on from JBMOGG010000035.1 coordinate 21,007, forward strand.
TTGGCTAAACGCCTGACCCGCGTCGAAATTCTGCCGCCCTACGGTGTCGATCCGCCGCCGGCCTCGGCCAACTTCTCGCCCGAGCGCCAGCGGATCTTCATCGCGGTGCTGGCGCAATGCTGCAGCATGCACACCCTACGCACCTACTGCTGGCTAGATGGAAAAAAAGCCAATAGAATCAGTGCAGACGACGGCAAGACTGGCCAACAGTTCGGGTGTTGACGATGGCTATCTGGTCCCTGCTAACCCGCAGATAACTGAGCTTTTTCGCGGCAGTTCTGCTATAGAAGATGGCCTTATGGTCCCCACTCGGCAAAAGCCCGGAAGACGGGCCTTTCTCGACGGCAATTTTGCCCGCCGCAAACTGCGCACTTTGTCTCATGAATACTGTATCTGGGACAGCGAGCTTGCCGGGTTCGGGCTACGCGTGCGGCCAAC